>NZ_JBIQOC010000071.1:0-23949 GCF_044130295.1 Acinetobacter uliginosus
ATTATTTAGACCAATGATCAAAAACTTCATTGATGACTTTATTCTCGATAAAAATCATCTGCTACCACAGAGAATCTATAAATAATAGTGCGTAAGTCCTATATTCAATAAAAGTGCGAATATTTTGTTGAGATGGAATATGAAAAGCGCGTTTAAAAATTACTGATTTTTTAAAAAATAATCAATTAATATTTTCTTATTAAAAATAAATATTTATTGAATAAGTTTAGCTAAACAATTTAGAATAAAAACTACACAGTTCTAGTGGTTATTCAAGTCCGTGAATCTACCAGCTACTCACTATTTCTTGTTGATTTACCCAATTTGCTTAATTCTGATTGGTACGGCCTTTATTGTTGCATATTTAAGGTTTAAAGCACCCAAGTATTTAATGTGGATGGGAGTTGGTTGTATTCTGTTATCTGTAGCATTCGCTACACAGACATTGATGACAAATACACAACTACGGCTAACAGCGCCTTGGTTTGCAATTATGTATATAGGTGGGGTTTGGGCAGTCGTACATGGAATGTTCTTAAAAGCTAATGCTAAATTAAATATATGGATCTCTTCTGGCCTTATTATTGCGGGTATAACTTTACTTCTATATTTCACCTATATCGATGAGAATTTATGGTCACGAGTGGTCATAGTTAGTGTGGTGGTTTTATGCTTGGAAGCTTTAGCCCTACCAAAAGTATATGCTTTATTTAAAAAAACCTATGCTTTAGAAAAACTTTTGTGTTTGAGCTATTTTTTCGTCGTTATCTATGCATTTATTAGAGCTTTAATAGTCATTGTGTATCTTCAAGAACTGCAATATATGACCGTGGCGACCACAACTTGGTGGATGATGCTGATTTCTATAAATGTTTTTATCAGTCTGTGGTTTGCCATTATTCTCTCGGCCTTAGCTGTAAAAGAAATGTTTACTAGCCTTAATGAAGAGCGGTTGAGAGATCCTTTAACCAAATTGTATAACCGTAATGGCTTTCTGGAAAAAACCAAAGACCTGTTTGAGAAAAAACAGTATGGTGAAGTTTATCTTGTGATGTGTGATATTGATAATTTTAAGAATATAAATGATACATGGGGACATGTTGTGGGAGATAAAATTTTATACGCATTTGCCGATATATGCAGATTTAATATTCGGGAAGGTGATATTGTTGGGCGGTTTGGTGGGGAAGAATTTATTATCTTGCTGCAAAGTCCAAATGAGGAGGCTTCATGGGTTTTGGTTGAGCGTTTACGTAAAAAGGTTGAAGATCAAATTTTTATTCATGACATTAAAATTACTGCAAGTTTTGGAGCGGCTAAAATAGAGACAGAATCCCAGTTTATGAGTGCCTTGGAAATAGCAGATAAGCATTTATATGAAGCCAAAAATAGTGGACGAAACCGGGTATGTTTTAATTAAAAAAATTAGATTTACCTTTAATGTCCGGATTTTGAATTAAATAAAAATTATAGAACGCCATTATTTTTGTTCATCATATACAAGTAATAAATTTTAGGCATTAAAAAGCCCCATGGTTAGGGGGCTAGTCGTATATAAGATCTAAGCTTATATACTGTAAGAGGCTCATCTCAAACTAAGTGTATTAGAACATAATTTTCTAAAATTGGCGATGTATAAATGCTTAAGCCAAGAGTTCTTTTCCAATCACCGACCATAAATTTCGATGAGACTTCTTAAACATCAGCATATGACCAATCGTTTTATGTCCGTAGCTTTTCGGTTTTAGCTCAATCATTTGAGTATCGGCATTCGGGTACAGGCGTAATAAATCCTTTACGTTGGCTTTCGTTGCAATTTCATCATCCGATGACCACAGTACCGTAATCGGGCAGCTAATTTGAGTGTGATAATCTTCAAACACGCTTTTGCCAATCGCATTGATCACATAACCCGGTTTACGACAAAATTGTGCCCATTGTTTGGCGACATCTTTAGGTAGATTTTCTCCCATTCCAATTGCTTGAGTTGGAGCATAACCTTTGGTGATGCGAGCCAATGGAAAAAGGACATTAAACATGACAGAAGCCAGCAATTTGGTGCGGCCCTTTAAGCCTTTAACATGCCCGGTTGAACCTGAAACCGCAACAACTTTGGCTACTTTTTCATGATTAGGCACAATCCCCAAAAGCTGACCGCCAGCACTGTGACCAACTAAAATGACCTGATCGGCTCGAGTTTTATATAACAAGGTCTCTATTGCAGCAGGAATATCCAGTTTACCCCAATCTACAATGCTGGCTTCAGATTGACTAACCGGACCATGTAAAGAACGACCAATTCCGCGGAAATCAAAACTCAAAACCTCATAGCCTTGTGTGATTAACCATTCTGCAAAAGCATGATAAAAATTCTGGGTAATCCCGGTTGCTGGACAGATGAGGACTGGGTAATTCTTTTTTTGCGTAGCGCTGGCTGCATAAAAGCGGCCGCTAAGTGAATATCCATCTTTACAGGTAATTGTTAATGATTCAAAAGTGTTCATATGGAGAATATGGAATAAGTATATATGGTAACTACTGTAGCCAAGTTCTAAAAAGAAACTTGTATAATTCATGACTTTAAAGTCAAAATAACGATCTAAAAAATAAGGATATAAATGCATGGAAGCGGAAAATTTAACACAGGCTGTAGCTTGGGCCGTGTTGTTTAGTGGTGTTTTTCTTTGGGTGGGTATGCTGACCGGGGTATGGAAATATTATCAGATTCGTCATTCAGCACAGGCGCGGGCTCATTATTATGTCGATATTGCGCATAGAAGTAGCTTGCTCTATGCACCAGCCAGCCTGATTATTGCAATTCTAGCCCATTTTTCAGTTTGGAGTGAGGGACTTAACTTTACTTTTGTATTGATCAATCTTTTCTTTTTTAGCTTTTCAATTTTAAGTTATGTGTTACATGGCTGGCTGAAAGATACGACCAATCAGTTTAAGCAGCCTCATCAAATGGGACGTTGGCATTTGCCAAAATGGATGCTAAGTAGTGCAATTATTCTTCTGATCATTGGAGAGTTGGGTGCTACAGCAGGATTATTGCTTGGTACAATGATCGGCCTGATGAAAGTTTTAACTTGATGATTGGTGATTTTGGTATAAGTTCTGGATGATTAATTATTATTAAGATGGGTGATAGTTCACCCATCTTTTATTCTGTAGAAGTATTTTGCTTCTGTTGACGGTATTTCTGATCGACCACAGCCCACACATAGAAAGCTACCGATACAATAAAAGCATACATAAAGAATTCAGGTTTTAAGTTGCCTTGAATTAAACCATGAATAATGAGTGTCACAATCAGAGCAACCGTAGTACTCAAATAAGTGACCATATTCTTATTTGCTTTTAGAGCGTTAATGAAGATTTCTTTATTGAAATGTAATGATAACATCTCCACTCCTCCGGTTATATATTGACCTAAACCTAATTGTTTTAGTCAGATTAGTTTCTAATGTTGTACTTGTTATTTCATTTCATTTCAATAGCAAATGTCATTATTTTGTAATAAAAGCATGTTAGTGCATAAATGAACATGATGACCTTATTCACATGAATATTGGTTATTTTTAAGCATATATCTATGCTTATCATCTGCTTGTGAATGAGAAACCATTAAAGTTACAACAATAGTGAATATAAAGAAGCAATATTGATGCCAGTCTGGAAGTGCATCAATGTCTGAAAGGGGATTGCAGCGATAATTTGCCTGATAGGGACTGATTTAATTTTATATTTTTAACAAACCGTGTTGGGGCGATGAAAAGTAAACAATAAAACCCAGTTTGGGTAAAACATGGCGTTTTATTGATCACGGTTAAAATCTGATTTGGGTAAAACGAGATTTTAATCATATCAACAGCGGTTATTGTCTAACTTTGTCGATGACGATGGCAATAATCAGCACAATAATAGAGGGAATCAGCCAGGCTAAATTTTGTGCATTTAAAGGTAAATTTTGAATGAAACCCGGTAAGTATGCTTCGAGTCCTGCAACTTTCAGGCCGTCAAAAATACCGAATAGCATAGCCACTGCAGTGACGGGTGCAACCACATAAGCGGGCTTGTTGAAAAATTTCCACAAGAAGCTCAGTAGAATCACCACAATTGCCGGTGGATAAATGGCACTTAAAACAGGCACAGACACTGCAATCAGTTTGGTTAAACCGAGGTTTGAAATGATGAAAGAGAATCCCACCAAAACGAAAACCAAAATTTTATAAGGAACTTTGGTCAGTTCCGAGAAGTATTCTGCGCATGCACAGGTTAAACCAATCGCTGTAACCATACAGGCCAGGAAAATCATGCCGGTCAGGAACACCGAGCCAATATCACCAAAAGCATGCTGCACATAGGCATGCAGGATCACTGCACCATTGGCTGCATTTGGCGCGACTTCATGACTGCCTAAACCGAGCTTGAACAGGCTCAAATAAACCAGAGTTAAACCTACACCAGAAATCAGGCTGGCAATCACGGCATACTTGGTGACCAGTTTTTTATCCGTTACGCCACGTGAATGAATCGCGTGAATAATGACAATACCGAAAACCAATGCACCCAAAGTGTCCATGGTTAAGTAGCCATTGACAAAACCTTCAGAAACCGGGGCGGCAACATAATTGTTAATTGCAGGTGGAATGAATCCGGCAGGAATGACAAATGCGGCGATACCTAATACCGCTAAAGAAATAATCTTTAAAGGTGCCAGGAAGTGACCGACAGTGTCGAGCAGTTTATTGGGGTATAAGGAAATAGCAGTGACGACTGCAAAATAAATTGCACTATAAATGAGCAGACTGCTACTTGATGTACCAAAATAAGAAGAAAAACCGATTTCATAGGAAACCGTGGCTGTACGAGGCGTTGCAAATAAAGGACCAACAGCTAAATAACATACAATGGTTAAAATCAGACTGGCGACTTTACCCAAAGGCGAACTTAAATTCTGGATTGATCCTTCTACACGTGACAGTGCCATAATGGTGATAACAGGCAGACCAACTGCGGTAATCAGAAAACCTAAAGCAGCTAACCATACATGTTCACCCGCTTGTTGAGCGACAATTGGTGGAAAGATAATATTGCCCGCACCAATAAAAAGTGCAAAAGTCATAAAGCCCAAGGCAATAATATCCCTTGTACGGAGATTCGTCATAAATGGGGAGAGGAATTAAAAAAAAAGCGATTTTAGAGGATATCCGAGCTTTTTTATAGTTGCTTTTATGCGACTTATAAATTTTAGTAATTTAATCCTCCACTAAAATGAGCAACTGGGAAAATTTAAGTCTATTTATATATTTGATTAATGGGTAAAAAATAAAAAAATATAAAATATTATTCTTTTTTAATTATTTAAGTAATTTTTTAATTTTCAGTTAGGGTTATTTAAATGTATATAAATTAATCACACAGTTGGCTAAAAAGGTTCAAAACTCCACTGTTTATCTACTCATATTAAACAAAATTAATGTAAAAGGACTATAATCATAAGCCTTATTCCTGAGGATGATGCAATGAAAGCTTCCACTATTACCATTAAAACTGAGCAAGATTTAGAGAAACTCCGTATTTCCGGACGTTTGGCTGCTCAGGTTTTGGAGATGATAGGGAAGTATGTCAAGCCTGGAGTAAGTACGGAATATCTGGATGATATCTGTAATGATTTTATTGTGAATACCTTAAAAGTGATTCCGGCCAATGTAGGTTATTATGGCTACACCAAAACCACCTGTATCTCTCCAAATGAAGTGGTGTGTCACGGTATCCCATCGCCAAACACCATTTTGCAGGATGGCGACATTATCAATATTGATGTGGCAATCATTAAAGATGGGTATTTTGGCGATACCAGCCGGATGTATTATGTCGGAAATGTAAAACCGGAAGCGAAAAAACTGGTTGAAACCACCTATGAAGCCATGGTAGCCGGCATTCATGCGGTGAAACCGGGCGCAACTTTAGGCGATATCGGTTTTGCCATTCAATCGGTGGCTCATCGTGAAGGTTATAGCATTGTCCGTGAGTACTGCGGTCATGGCATTGGCAAGGTCTATCATGAACAGCCGAATGTGCTGCATTATGGGCAGCCTGGTCAAGGTCTGATCCTTAAAAAGGGCATGGTTTTTACCATTGAACCGATGGTCAATGCAGGCAAGGCGCGTGTCAAAGAGCTTAAAGATGGTTGGACCGTAGTGACTGCTGACCGTTCATTAACCGCCCAATGGGAACACATGGTTGCTGTAACAGATACCGGTTTTGAGCTTTTATCTCCTTGGCCAGAAGGTACCGGTTCATATCCTGAAATTTAAACGAGAAAGATAAAATGAAATAGATTGTTTATACTTTGGTATAGAATTGTTGATTTTATGTTCAAATTAAGTTTTAAAATCTATTAATTTTAATTTAAGTTGTTGATTTATATAATAAAATTATTTTTATTATTATTTTGTAATATATTTTATATATTAGATTTGTATATTTTTTCTTTGTATTATACAACTATAGATTCTAGCTGTAGTTTCTTATTTTTCCTTATTTAAAGTTTATAAGCTTATCCACCTCGGATAAGCTTTTTTTTGCCTAAAATTTTGTATTACTCAAGTGAATTTTACTTTTTTGTGATCAGTCTAGCCGTTTGTAGGGTGCAAGCAACAACTCAGAGGCATCGTCCGCTGGCTTGAAGATAAACCTGATTGTTTTTCCAAGCAGAGGCATAAGTATTAATACTTGCTGAGCTGTTCCACCAAATAGTCGATAAAGACACGGACCGCGGGGAGCAAGCCACGGCGTGAAGGATAGACTGCATGGAAAATACCATGCGGTGCTTTCCAGTCCGGCAGTACACGCACCAGTTCACCACTTTGAACATAGTCCTGAACAATGCTGTCAGGCAATAGCACAATGCCGCAATTTTGTCGTGCCAGTTGTGCCAGCATCATCAGGTCAGACCCCATCACCACGGGATTGACCTTGATTTTCTTCTGCTGTTTTTTATTATCGTGTACAACAATATACTGGTCTAAATGCTCATCCGACATGCTGAGAATCTGATGATCGCTTAAATCTTCCGGCTGTTTTAAGTCACCAAATTCATTCAGGTAGGCCTGGCTGGCAAACAGGTGCTGTTCGATATTTTCAAATTTGCGTAAAACCAGATTCGGGTCATCATCCAGATTGGAACGTACCCGGAGTGCCACATCAATGCCTTCATTGATAATATCGACACGGCGGTTACTGACAATGAGCTGTACCTTAATTTCAGGATAGGTTTTCAGGAATTTCGGTAAAATCTTGGCAATTTCATTTTGCGCAATTGAAACAGGCAGGCTGACCTTAATCACACCGCGTGGCTGAATGCTGAGATGGTCGACCAGATCGTGGGCCGCTTGTGCAGCATTCATCATGACTTGGGCATGGCGGTAAATATTCATGCCAATGTCGGTTACGGCAAAATGGCGGGAACTGCGCTGGATCAGCCGCACACCTAAATGTTCTTCCAGATTGTAAACGCGGCGGCTTAATTTTGATTTTGGAATATCGGTTGCGCGTTCTGCTGCACTAAACCCTCCATGTTCCACCACTAAGGCAAAGCAATAAAAATCATCAAGATCGGTCAGCATTTAAGAATTCCATTTATGCAACAATAAGCAGATTAAAAAATTATTGTTGCATTATGTCAATGGCTGCTGTGTCGTTTTGCTATTGAACAGAATAGTTTAGTGCTGTTGTTCTAACCATTCTTTTAGATGTTGCATGCCTTGAGTAGCGGTCATCACAATTTTCTGAAATTGTGGCGGGAGCTGTTGCTGGTCCGCTTTGGGGTCAATATAGTAAGCGCTACAATGCGCTGGAATTTCATGAATTAAACCTGCCACGGGATAAACCTGCAGGCTGGTGCCAATCACGATAAAAATATCCGCATCCTGTATGCAGTCTTGTGCATCGGCATAAGCAGGCACAGCCTCGCCAAACCAGACCACATGTGGACGTAAAGGATAGCCATCCTTGCTGAAGTGTTTATTCAGATCCAGCTCAGAGCCTTCGACCGGATAGAATTCAGTGCTGTACTGAGCGTTTGGTCCGGAGCTTTTCGCCAGCCGGATATTGCCATGCAGATGAATGACCTGGCTGCTTCCAGCACGTTCATGCAGGTCGTCAATGTTTTGAGTAATGACATGCACATCAAAAAACTCTTCAAGTTCGGCAATCAGCAGATGAGCTGCATTGGGCTTGGCAGAGAGAATATTTTTGCGCCGTTGGTTATAGAAACGCTGGACCAGTTCCGGATCACGTTTCCAGGCTTCAGGTGTGGCGACGTCTTCGATTCGGTACTGCTCCCATAAGCCATCACTGTCACGAAAAGTGTTGATGCCACTTTCGGCACTCATGCCAGCACCGGAAAAGACCACCAGTTTTTTCATTTTGGCTCCTGACTTGATTCAGCTGTTTAAGGTTGATGAGCTGCATTGGCTTTCAAGAATGCGCTCATTTCTCGCGCAAACTTTAGCGGTTCGCTAAGCAAGGGGGTATGTCCAGATTTTTCAAAACGGACTTGTTTGGCATGGGCAATGCTTTGTGCAATCAAGGTTTGACCTTTCACCGGATAAAGCCTGGATTGCGTGCCACTGAGAAAAGTTACCGGACATTGCAGCTTTTGCAGGGCTTCGCGGTAATCTTCCTGATGGTACAGATAGTTGTTGATATACCAGGCCATATAGTCGACCCGGTGAGAGGGCAGTAATAAGCTTTGCAATCGCGACTGGTTGAGTACCCATTCAAAGGCTTTTAAACTGTATCTATTGCTATTTTGCAGGCCAATAAACTCTAGCCAGAGCTTGGCAAGCTGTCCGCGGGCTTGGCTATTCAGGTCTTTTATATATTGAATGTCTTGATGCTGAGCCAGCAACTGCGATAGTTCTGTCAGAATAGAAATAAATAACGGATGCTGTGGACCAAATAAGCCATAATCCCAGATATCATCTACCGAAATTTTAGGGGTCTGGTCAATATGTAAATAGGCTGCGATCTGTTCGGAAAAGTTGCCATATTGCATGCCATGCATGGCCGTGGTTGCACCCATGGAATAGGCGATCACTACAAGATCATTTAAATGAAGCTGTTCAATCAGGCTGTCAATATCACGCCAGTGACTGGAAATCGCATCCAGTTCGGGAATGGCACACCCTTGTGAACCTCCAAAACCGCGCCAGTCCGGAATAATAAAGCGATGCGTTTTAGCATGCCGGTAAAGAAACGGAAGCCATTGCCAGCTTTGCATCCCCAGACCTGACATGACCAAGACTGGTTGTCCTTGTCCAAACTCGCGAACAAACAGTTGTTCATTATCAGGCATCAGGTAATGTGGCATGCGTGTGTCCTTTTTTAGTTCTTATGTTCAAATGCTTTTAACTGTGGAATCATGGTCTCTAACCACTTGATCCAGCCCATTTCCAGGTCAATCCCCAGTTGCAGAATCATTTTATGAATAAACAGAGTCCGGTCCTGATCCTGTGCATGGGCAAAATCTTTGGCAAAGATCGTTTGGTAAATTTTCAAATTTTGTTGATGCAAGATCAGGTGCCTTTCCAGTTCAGGCAACACCGTATTGCCACCGAGTTGAGCTTCGGCACGCAAACGCACCATTAAATCATCGCGCAATTGGGCAGGCGGACTTTGCTTGACCATCCAGTCGGCCAGTTCGGCACGTCCCAGAGCTTCAACCTGATAGGTCTTTTTACGGGTATTGGAGCCGTGATCTTCAAGCGTGGATATCCAGTTCTTTTGTTGCATGGCGCTGAGTTCACGGTAAATCTGCTGATGGGTCGCATTCCAGAAAAATCCCATGGAGCGGTCAAAGCGACGAGCCAAATCAATACCGGTACTGGGTCTTTCAATCAGACTGGTCAATAAAACATGGGCTAAGGACATAAACGGCTCAGTCAATAAATCTTTACCAGTTCATTATGCAACATGTTGCAAAAAAAACAAATCTGGAATATAAGTTATGCAACAAGTTGCATTAAAAGATATTCGCCAGCTAAGAGAGCACGCCAAGGAGATTGTATGTCTAATTACCCGCATTTATTAGCGCCTTTAGATTTAGGCTTTACCACCCTTAAAAACCGGGTTTTGATGGGGTCCATGCATGTAGGGCTGGAAGAAGCGCCACGTGGTTATGAGCGTATGGCGGCATTTTATGCAGAACGTGCACAAGGGGGTGTCGGGCTGATTGTGACGGGCGGGATTGCACCGAATGATGCAGGCCTGACTTTCGCGGGCGGAGCGAAATTAGACTCTATACAAGAAGCGGAAAAACATAAGGTGATTACCCAGGCGGTGCATGATGCCGGGGGTAAAATTGCCATGCAGATTTTACATACCGGGCGTTATTCCTATCAGGCCGACTTGGTTGCACCATCTGCTATTCAGGCACCGATCAACCCGACTAAACCGCATGCCTTAACCAGCGCAGAAGTACAACAAACGATTGCTGACTTTGCCCAATGTGCAAAACTGGCGCAATATGCCGGATATGATGGCGTAGAAATCATGGGTTCGGAAGGCTATCTGATTAATGAGTTTATTGCTGCACGCACCAACCATCGGGATGATGAATGGGGAGGCAGTTATGAAAACCGGATCCGTTTCCCGATTGAAATCGTCAAGCGTACCCGCGAAGCGGTAGGGGAAAACTTTATCATTATTTACCGTTTATCGATGCTGGATCTGGTCGATGGCGGTTCTACCTTTGCAGAAGTGGTGCAACTGGCCAAAGAGATTGAAAAAGCCGGTGCCACCATTATCAATACCGGGATTGGTTGGCATGAAGCGCGCATTCCGACCATTGCTACCAAAGTACCACGTGCAGCATTTACTTGGGTCACTCAAAAGCTGAAAGGTTTGGTTAAAGTTCCTCTTATTACGTCCAATCGTATCAATACCCCTGAAATGGCGGAACATGTGTTGGCTTCAGGTCATGCTGATATGATTTCCATGGCACGTCCGATGCTTGCCGATGCCTTCTTCATACAAAAAGCAGAGCAAGGACGTAGTGATGAAATCAATACCTGTATTGGTTGTAACCAGGCCTGTCTGGATCATATTTTCTCGATGAAAATTGCATCTTGTCTGGTCAATCCACGTGCCTGTTATGAAACGGAGCTGATTTTTAAGGAAACGACTCAGACTAAAAATATTGCAGTGATTGGCGCAGGACCAGCGGGTTTAAGTTTTGCCACTTATGCCGCTGAACGAGGACATCAGGTCACCATTTTCGAAGCAGCCAATCAAATTGGCGGTCAGTTCAATATTGCCAAGACCATTCCAGGCAAAGAAGAATTTTATGAAACCTTGCGTTACTTCAAACGTAAAATTGAATTACAGCCTAATATTAAACTGCTTTTAAATCATCCTGCGACCTATGAAGCATTAAGCCAGTCCGACTTTGACGAGATTGTGGTAGCGACAGGTGTCACTCCGCGTCATTTAGAGATTGAAGGGATTAATCATCCTAAAGTATTGAGCTATATCGAAGTATTAAAAGAACGTAAGCCAGTCGGTCAACGTGTCGCGATTATTGGGGCTGGCGGTATCGGCTTTGATACCGCAGAATATTTAACCCATGAAGGCGATAGCGCCAGCCTGAATCCGGAAAAATTCTATAATGAATGGGGTATTGATACGCGTTATGAAAATGTTGGTGGATTGAAGAACGCACAAGTAGAACAGTCCAATCGTGAAATTTATTTATTGCAACGTAAGGCAAGTTCAGTGGGTGCGGGCCTGGGTAAAACCACCGGCTGGATTCACCGTACTGGCTTGAAACACCGTGCAGTGAAAATGCTGGCAGGAGTCAGCTATGAAAAGATTGATGATCAGGGCTTGCATATTGTAGTGAATGGTCAGCCGACCGTTTTAGAAGTCGACAATATCGTGATTTGTGCCGGTCAGGAACCTTTCACCGCGATGTTCGATCAACTGAAAGCGGATGGTAAAAATGTGCATTTGATTGGTGGAGCCAAAGAAGCGGGTGAACTGGATGCCAAGCGTGCCATCCGTCAAGGGGCTGACTTAGCGGCTGTGATTTAAAAATATTGAAACCTACTTTTACAATTTTTGTTTACAAATCAGGATTTCTGGTGAAGTAGACAAATAGATATGTAATTTTTCCCTCTCCTTTATTAAAGGAGAGGGTTAGGGAGAGGATTTAATTATTTAATATTAAATAGATGAATCTCCCTAAATCTCCCTTTTTCAAAGGGGGACTCTTTTTATTTAAAATATAAAACAAAAAAAGGAAGCTAAAATGACAATCGAAACCACAAAACAGGCAATTGCGCGCTGGCATGAAATGCTGCAAACAGGCGACATGTCTATTCTGAATGAATTACTGGCTGAAGATGTGGTGTTTCGTTCACCGGTAGCATACAACCCTTATCCGGGCAAACAGGTGGTCTTTTTTATTCTGAGTAATGTGATCCAGATCTTTGAAAACTTTAGCTACCACCGCGAATTCTATACCGAAGATGGAATGAATGTGGTGCTGGAGTTTTCCGCCAATGTGGGTGAAAAAAAACTCAAGGGCATTGACATGATTCAGTTTAATGAACAAGGTCAAATTATTGATTTTGAAGTAATGCTGCGTCCGAAGAGTGGTCTGGAAGCATTGGCGGCACAGATGGGGCAGCGTATGGCTGCTTTTATGCCTAAAGCATAAAGCGTATAGTAAAGGTATGAACTGTTAATGGAATGACATGTACTAAGTATTTTGCGTTACATCATTTTTGAGGTAAACCGAATATGAAGTTTGTGGTCAATAAAATCGGTCAGTTGGTGCAAGAAATTGTCGATCAGATTACGGGTGCGGCATTGCCTACCCTGTACTATGATCCACAAGGTGAAGCAGGGCAAGTGCTTGAAGTTTTGCCCCAACTTAAACAGAAATACCGTCCAACGCCGTGGCTGTCAAATACACATCTGCATTTGATCTATTTTGATTTAATTAAAAAAAAAGCGGTGCAACTCCAATATGAGGTTATTGAACAGTTAAACATGTCTGATGGAGGGATTACGGCTATTGCTTGGTATGGACTTCATGTTGCTGAAGATACCCCAACTATTGTGTTGATGCCTACCTTGATGGGTACACCGGAAAGTATGGCCGAGCTGGTGCGTGACTTGCATCGACATACCGGATGGCGTGTAGCCTTATGTTTGCGCCGTGGCCATGCCAATTTACCTCTGCCTGTTCCAAAAATTTCCATGTTTGGTTCGACTGATGATTTACGTGAACAGATTCAATATATTGAAAGCAAATTTCCAGATTCGAGTCTCTATGCGGTTGGTTCATCTGCGGGCACAGGACTATTGGTCCGCTATTTAGGAGAACAAGGCGAGCAAACACCGTTTAAGGCAGCATTTGCCTTGTGTCCAGGGTATGACACTGAACTGGGTTTTCAAAATGTACATCCTTTCTATAGTAAAGTGATGACGAAAAAGCTATTTGAATCCTTTATTCATCCTTATAGCGAAACATGGCAACAAACCGCCTCCTTGCCCAAAGTGCTTGCTGCCAGGAATTTATTGGAGTTTCAATCTTATTATTTTGAACTGGCAGGCTATAGCAGCTTTGAAGACTATAATCAGGCCACCAATCCGATTCATGTATTTGAAAATGTCAAAATTCCGTTGATGATTTTAAATGCGGAAGATGATCCTGTGTGTCATATCCGGAATCTGGAGCCTTATAAGGAAACCCTTCAGAAGATGCCAAATATTGTGGTTGTGACCACTAAAAAGGGCAGCCACTGTATTTTTTATGAGGGCCTTAAACAGCCTGAATCTTGGGCAGCACGTTTGATTGCAGATTATTTGCGGGTATACCAGTAAAGTAATTTTCTACATGTAAGGATCGATAGGGTAAAAACCTGAAATCTTTTAATACAATTGTAATTTGTAACACTGATATATTAATGAGACTTAAATCAGTATTTCTGTTATAATAGCTTCAACAATAAAACTGACATGAAAATGTTCTCGTTCAAAATTGGTATACGAGAAATCTCCTCTCATTCGAGTGATCCCAAGTTAAGGTTGTTATTTTGAAATGCCAATGGTGGCTTTTCTATCGGTATTAAAAAATTGGTGTAAATGTTGAATAAAACTGGAAATTTAGTTGCAAAATCGGTAAATGGTCGTGAAATTGTTGTGTCGTTAATTCCTTTTAAAAAAATGCAAAATACCCGTGATGGGTTTACATGGGTTGAAGTAGGCAAAAAAGTCTTGCTTGAATCCGGTATTGAAATTGATTTGAATCTTGATGGCCGCAGTTTCTATACGGGTGTAAATGAAATGTTCCGGCTTAATGCGCATGTAAATGCGGTGTAAGGGTTAGAGCAATACGAAAACCGTCTTTAAGGCGGTTTTTTAATGCTTGAAAATTTTACTTAAGCGTGTCTGTTGAACAAGTTAGGAAATATTTTCTCTATGGATCTCTAGACAGCAGTCAGTGAAGAAGAGAGCAAGTCGACAAATTGTAAAAAAAATTGAATCTGAGTCCATGGAACCCCCTAAAAATAGGTAGTAAAAATTAACAGGAAAGTTCAATCATATATTATGACCTGAATATTTAAATGTAAGTAAAAAGTTAAAGACTTAAGATTTAAATTGTTGAAAAATAAATAAATATTAAAATAAAGGAAATGTTTTAAAAACAAGCGACATATTTTGCAATGAATTGTTGTATTTGTAATGAGAGAAAGTGTAGATTTTAAAATGTGATATTTATATGTTTAGTATTTTTTGATACATTTATGTCAATAATTGTTATTGTCTGACAAAAAATATCTGTGTATAAAGAGAGTTCCACAATAAGGAAGTGAGAGTGGGTTATGAAAACAATAGAACTCCTTGTAACTTCATCATCTGCACTGATGCTGATGTTTGTGATTTATGCATTTGGGCAAATGTTTAATTAATCAGAAAAAGATATTTCATAAAAAAGCACCCGAGGGTGCTTTTTTCGTGAGTAGGATTTTAAATGAAAATTTTCATTTCTTTATATTCTGTCCCATGCATCTTTTACAGCATGTTTCGCTTGTTGCCACTTTAAGCGAGAGTTCGCCTTAAACTGTTCCCATTTGCTTTCAAGATCATTTTCCGAGTCTTCAAAACGGGTATTTTCGCCGTATTCAGAACGTGAATTTCTTCCAAATTTATAAGCAGAGGATAAATCCTTGTCATAATCAATATCGGGAATATCACGCTGTAAATCTTGATAATAAGGTCGACTGGTATAATTTTCACGCCAATACCGATCAGACTCATTATTTGACGTACGGTTTTGATTTTCTAAAGTGGGATCCGTCATTTTGTGTAGCTCCTAATTTTCGGAATCAATAGAATAGCCAAGCAATGAAATACGATTTCACAGTTTAAAATGTGAAATTCAATGTTCAATCAATGCATTATTGCTGTTGATTATTTTGGTCATTCTGATTTTGTCGAAAATCTTGCTGTTGACCAGTTTGCTGACGTTGCTGATCATTTTGCTGCTGTTGTTGCGGGTTACCTTGTTGCTGACCAGTTTGCTGGCGCTGTGGGTCATTTTGCTGTTGATTAGGTTGTTGTTGCTGACCAGACTGTTGACGTTGCTGGTCATTTTGTTGCTGCTGACCCGGCTGTTGATGTTGCTGATCATTTTGTTGCTGTTGTTGAGGCATATTGCCTTGCTGTTGGCCAGGCTGTTGACGTTGTTGGTCGTTCTGTTGCTGCTGTTGGCGTTGTTGATCATTTTGTTGTTGGGGTTGATTTTGATTAGTCATCTCTACACCTCATATATAATATATATTTTTAATAAAATCTGTTTAACCAGATACAATTATTATTAGCATGAATATTTCATTAAAAAATAAAATGGATGTTACATAATGTTTTAAATGTAATTATAATAATTACATCATATATTATATCTATGAAATATATCGGTTATTAGGTGTATTGATATTTACAAATTTAAATTTTAATTATTATTTTATTAAATTTTTTTAATAATTTTAATGAGGCTTTTACATATTTGTTGAATCAGTTTATTTAATTTTTCTGTTTTCTTTCCTTTACACAAACATCGGTAATTATATATTTTGTTTTTGTATAAAATTGAATAAAAAAAAGTTCCCTCAGGTTTTTCTGAAGTTTCAGAACCGCCAGGTTTGAGTAATCCTGTACATCCTACATAAATATCTGAGGTAAACATATTCTTTGCTTTTTTTACCAATTCTTCAGTAATTTCAATAGATTCAGGTGTATATTTTGCTATCAGTTTTGGAGAGATTTTCAGTATTTTTTCTTTAACTTTCAGGTCATAACACACTAAACCTCCAATTAGAATTTTGCCAGAGAATGGAGTCAGGGAAAATAGGTAAGCTAAATAACCTGCGGAAGCGCTTTTAATGAAAGTCACTTTTAATTTTTCTTTAGCCAATAATTCACAACATTGAGTCATCATATTTTTTTTGCTTTATTTTAATTTCATCTTCATATTCTAAAAAACAAATAAAATATTTTTTAAAAGGTGACTAGTTTCTCATTTTTTTGGAGTATGAATATTTTAAATATTTGATATATAAAAACTGATTATTTTTTGATTCAACATAAATTAAACGAATAATAACAATTATAGGCTTTTTTCATGAAACCCAAGTGAATTAAGTTTATATGCTAATTACCGCTTGGAGAATAAAAAATGCCAGTAGCAGTAAAAAAGCAATTACTAGAATTGGTTGATAAAAATCATCAAAATTATTTTGATTTGGTTACTTTTTTTCTCAATGGTGAGGTTTCTATTCAAGAAAAGGAAAGAAAAGCTTCATATTTTTTAAAAAAAGAAATCCAAAGCTTAACTTATAACTCCATCGATTTTCCCCCTGATATCAGTAAAATCCAGGACTGGATTCTAGAAAATAATAAGTTTCAATGTGCTGAATATCAGGCTTATTTAGAAAAAAGAAATAGGGGGGCAGGGCGAGAATATTTTAAAAATGTGGGTCAGGCATTCGAATTTCTGATTAAGGTTGCGCCGGTAAAGAGGGTAGACGGTTCATGGTTGTTTAGTATTGTCCATTACTGGAATGATCCGGTTTTTAGAGACTTAATCCAGATTTATCTGGAAGAACTCGGTTTGGGACTCGCCACATCTAATCATGTATGCTTATTTGATGATCTTATCTTAAATTTGGGGCTGGAACATTTTGTACTGGATCTGGAAGATGAATATTATCATCAACCTGCCATTCAACTCGCGCTGGCTTATGCACCCCCCGAGTTCATTCCGGAAATCATCGGTTTTAATCTGGCCTATGAGCAACTTCCGTTACATCTGCTGATCACCAACTATGAGCTACAAGAATTAGGAATAGATTCAAAATATTTCAATCTGCATATCACCATCGACAATATTGATAATGGTCATGCACATTTATCCATTAAAGCTTTTGAAAAAATATATAGTAAATTCAATGATAAAAACTCTTTTATAGAGAAAATGAAGATTGGCTTCGCTTTGAACGATAAAGGCTTGTCCTCCAGGCAAATTATTACAAATCTAAATTTAGACGCCTTGGTAATTAAAATTTTAAAACGAAAAGCCTTGATCGGTAATGTCATTCACAATGACAAATGCAAGTTTAATAACAAAACGATTAATTCGTGGCTTGCATCACCAGACTCGGTAGAAGAATTTGTTGATGTACTCATTGATAAAAAATGGATCAAGCTGGGTTGCGATCCTGAAGAAAGCCGCTTCTGGAAGCTGATTAATCAGGAAGAAGGGAAAATGTTTGGCGTATTTACTGCTACTGAAAAGCAGATCATTTATGACTGGATTGCAGGTGAATCTGCTCAAGATGCCGATTTGAACGCTCGAAGAATTCAATTGGACCATAAAGATAAAAATAATTATATGTTCAGTTTTTTATCCGATGGGGAGCTGGAAGATATTCAGCATCAGATTTATGAAACTGGCAACCTTGCGATGAAGATCAATAAACTGCTGCCTTATTTAGCTCCTCATGCCCATCATCGTGAAACAGGACTCTGGTGTACCCAACGTTTGGTCGACTTCCTGTTTCCCTTTTTAAGCAATCAGAAATTCACCAATTGATGTCAGCCATAACATCCACGCATTTACGTTATCGAACCCATGTTTATACAATAGAAAAGAGGCGCAAGATGAATCATAAAGCCAAGCAAAGTGAAGTAGCAGGCACTGGTACTTTAGACAAAAAAAATGAAAGTGCAAAAACACAGCAGTTAGATGCTTCACGCAGTGATGCTACAGATCATGCACTGACCACCAATCAAGGCGTAAAGATTGTAGATAATCAAAATAGTTTAAAGGCAGGTGTAAGAGGTTCGACCTTACTGGAAGATTTTATCCTAAGGGAAAAAATCACCCATTTTGATCATGAGCGCATTCCTGAGCGGATTGTGCATGCACGTGGTGTAGGGGCACATGGATATTTCCAGGCTTATCCGGGCAATGAAAAATATACCAAAGCGGGCTTTTTAACAGACTCCGGCATACAGACACCCATTTTTGTGCGTTTTTCTACGGTACAAGGACCCCGCGGTTCTGCCGATACCGTACGGGATATTCGCGGTTTTGCCATCAAGTTTTACACTCAGGAAGGTAATTACGATTTGGTCGGCAATAATGTTCCGGTTTTCTTTGTGCAGGATGGCATTAAGTTTCCGGACTTTGTACATGCCGTAAAGCCTGAACCTCATACGGAAATACCAACCGGAGGATCAGCCCATGATACTTTCTGGGATTTTGTCTCCCTGGTACCGGAGTCTGCTCATACCGTGATGTGGGCAATGTCGGATCGAGCCATCCCACGTAATTTGCGCTCGATTCAAGGTTTTGGTGTCCATACCTTTCGTATGATCAATGCCGACGGAAAAGCCATATTTGTCAAATTTCACTGGACACCAAAACAAGGTTTAAGTCAGCTGGTTTGGGATGAGGCACAAAAACTGGCAGGTAAAGACCCGGATTTTCACCGTCGGGATTTATATGAAGCGATTGAGTCGGGGAATTATCCGGAGTGGGAGCTGGGTATTCAGATTGTCGCTGAAGAAGATGAAATGAAGTTTGATTTCGATTTACTCGATCCGACAAAAATCATTCCCGAGGAATTGGTTCCGGTCACGCCAATTGGCAAGTTTGTTCTTAATCGGAATGTTGATAATTTCTTTGCAGAAATTGAACAGGTGGCATTTTGCCCGGCCCATATTGTACCGGGTATAGATTTCACCAATGATCCTCTGTTACAGGCACGTTTATTTTCTTATACCGACACTCAGTTGAGCCGCTTGGGTGGCCCAAACTTTCAGCAGTTGCCCATTAATAAACCGATTTGTCCTTTTCATAACAACCAGCGTGATGCCATGCATCAAAGTTTTATTCATCGTGGTCAGGCATCGTATCAACCGAATTCGATTGATAACAACTGGCCAGTCGAGACTCCGCCCGCTGCACAGGATGGTGGTTTTGAGAGCTATCAGGAACGTATAGACGGTAAAAAAATCCGTCAGCGCAGTGAGTCTTTTTCAGACCATTTCTCGCAGGCTCGACTGTATTACCAGAGCTTGGCACCGCATGAACAGAAGCACGTAGTAGATGCCTATACTTTTGAATTGAGTAAAGTGCAGCGTCCACATATCCGCCAACGTGAAGTGCAAGAAGTATTGGCCAATATAGATCTGAATCTGGCTCAACAGGTCGGTAAAAATTTGGGTATAGAAGTCACAGCTGCACAAAATCCGGCAAAAGCGTCATCAGTTGAAAAATCGGCACGTCTTTCCATGACGGCATTTGTTCCTGACGATATCAAAGCTAAAAAAATAGCCGTGCTGGTACATGATGGGGTGAGCCAAGAGAATATCGATGCGATTCAGCAATGGGCTAAGGCTGAAAAAGCCGTCGTTCATATATTGACCCCAACATCGGGCTCTGTGCTTAATCAACAACAGTCTGCAGTTGCATCGGATGGTATGCAAAAAGCAGAGCCTTCGATTGCTTATGATGCTGTGGTAATTGTGGATGGTAATAATTACCAGCAAGTGTTAAAAGACGGCGTGACAAAACATTATCTTTTGGAAGCCTACAAGCACCTAAAGCCGATTGTATTGTTAGGAGATAAGCAAGAACTTTTGCATGAGCTTAAATTGCCCCATGATGATGGAACGCTAAGTACAGATGATTTTACCTCTGTACAGGAACGGTTTAAAACCCTGATTCGTTATCATCGGGTCTGGTCACGCGAAGCGATTGCCAACGCTGTTCCAGCTTAAATTGCGATATTTTCGCGACTATTTCTCATAAAACACCCATCTTCATGATGGGTGTTTTTCGAATGAACAATGTTAATTTTCTAAAATGCACTTGCAAGCTGGTGTGGCTATTGTTGAGTTGCACATACGATTTGAGGCTAAGCACTTAAATTATCGTTCGATTTAAATTTCGATAGCTTATTGATGAGTTGAATCAGAAGACTAACTTTTAATATATATTAGACTTCTTTCATAAGTCTTTTTTACTTCTATCTATGAGATAAAAAATAAAGAAGCTATCAAGAATTATGAAGAAGTCTATTGTATTAAAAATCATAAGCTTTACTTTGGAGCCATTTGATAAATATGGGAGATTTATTTATATGTATTATTTATGTATTCATGTTATTTTAAATTTTGTGAAATAAGTATTATTTTAAGATGATGATAAATTATCATAATTAACATATGTATAAGAATTATCATTATTTTTTTATTTAAAAAGTTCTATTAATAATTTATTTATTTGCTGTGTTTAATATTGTTTCAGTAAGAATATTGAGTTCTACAGTTATATTTTTATTGCAATATTATATTTTGATACATCATGATTGTTTTTGTTCGGTTAACTTGAGTATATGATTAATATTGTCATTAATAATCAGGCTATTGATTGTCATTAAGTAATGGTAATAAAAATAGCATAAGGAATAGTGTTATGTCTAAGTCTCAACCTCAAAATCAAACAGATATGAATCAAAGGAATCAACCGATTAAACAGCCACATCATTTACCACAGCAAGACCATAAACATAATCAGCAAAAAGAGTCTGGGAAACAGTCTCAAAATGAAAAATAAAGCAGGATTGAATAGGGTGGTCAGTAGGAAGTTTGAAGGGGGAAAGCCCCTTTAAGCAGGACAGGAGTTAAGTATGAATATCAGACCTGTAAAAGCCCATAAAATGAATGAGGATTTTGATACAACACCCACCGTAATTTATACCGGTGAATATGATGAAGAAAATCATTTGCTCAATGTATATGACTCATCACAAGAACAATTAACAAAGATTATGGGCACTAATCAATGGATTTTGAACTCTACGGGAGAGGTATTCTTTATTGAAGAGGATGTACCTTATTTTGCTAATTAACAAGGTCAGGTAAAATGAATAATACAGTAACCACATATCCACAGAAACTCGTTACATTTTATAAACTTGATAGCCCGGACATTCAGCGAGGCGTATGGGCGAATTATGACAAGAATGGGAATTTTCTCAATCTGACCAATTATTATGGTCATAGATTAGACCTGATTGGGCCGGATCGGGTACGTATAGAGGGGGAGGTTTGGGTATGTAAAGAGAATTTCAAATAAATAGAGGTTTATGCTTTGATAAAATCTGCATTTAAAGATAAAAATATAGAAAGATTAATTTAATTAAAATAAAGTCATCAGAAAAAATTAAAATGAAAAGTCTTTAATATTTCAAGCTTTGATATAATGCGAATGAAATTTTAAGCTCAGGTTTGAGTTAGTACATTTAAGGCTATTAAGCTTAAATAAGCCCTCCAAGCGAAGAAAGGGCTTATATCAATGTTGTAATAGAGAGCGTTCAAAATTCTGTGTCAGCCGAATTGGCTAGAGTTTAATTATATCATCGAGCCTGCCTTCAAAGTAAATCGATAACTGTGTGATGGTTTGCCCCCAGTTTGTCACCGGCATTGTCCATTTTTCAGAAGCCTGTTGAATGCCAATATACAGCAATTTCAGCAGGCTATTTTCATTCGGGAAAGCCCCCTTGGTTTTGGTCAGTTTTCTGAATTGGCGATGTACTGCTTCAACCGCATTGGTGGTATAAATTGGCTTCCTAACCGCTTTCGGATATTTGAAATAGGCACTGAGTAAATGCCATTTTTCACGCCATGAACGAATGACTTTCTCGTATTTATCCCCCCATTTGGCTTCCAGCTCATCTAGCGCCATTTCAGCTGCCTGCTTGGTATCTGCTCGGTAAACAGGCTTCAGATCAGCCATAAAGGCTTTTTGATCCTTACTGGCCACATAACGCAAGCTATTGCGGATTTGGTGAATAATACATAACTGCACTTCTGTCTGCGGAAATATCGCAGCAATTGCTTCAGGGAAGCCTTTAAGCCCATCAACGCAGGCGATCAGAATGTCTTGTATGCCACGGTTCTGCAAATCTGTGAGTACGCTGAGCCAATAATTAGCACCTTCACTTTCTGATAGGTAAAGACCCAGCAGTTCTTTATGGCCTTCGGTATTTAATCCCAGTACGGTATAAACGGCTTTGTTGACATAACGGCCTTCATCCTTGATCTTGTAATGGATGGCATCGAGCCACACAAAGGGATATACGGCATCAAGCGGCCTCTGTTGCCAGGCACGTAATTCGGGGATTAGCTTGTCTGTAATATTGGTAATGGCACCCTCGGAAATATCCAGTGCATACATATCGGCAATATGTTTTTGAATATCACGGTAGCTCATGCCGAGCGCAAACAGTGAGATGACTTTACTGTCGATCTCTTCAGAGAGTTTGGTTTGATTTTTCTTGACGAGTTGAGGCTCAAAATCACCAGTGCGATCACGAGGTGTTTCCAGTTCAAATGAACCGGAGGATGATTTTACGGTCTTGCGAGAGTAACCATTCCTGCGATTGGATGGTTTAGGATTTTCTTCCAGATAGTTTTCAATTTCAGCATTTAAAGCCGCTTCTGTCAGCTGTTTGATTAGTGGTGTCAGGATAGAGCATGATCGTGATAAACACAAGCAGCAACAAGAGAATCAACAAGGTCATCAGCAAAATCAACATTCGAATGTACAGCAGCAACCTAATCAACACAATAATCCGCAAAAACAACATAAATAACATGTTGTTTTGTATTTAAATTAAATGTGTTTTGAATGATTCAGGTGATATGAGTAATCCATACAAGCCCTCTCATGAGGGCTAAATGATCTCTATGTTCTATTTAAGATTGTTAAATTTAAGCACCATGCGATGATTGTTATCGAATAACTTTAATTCACTATCGGTTGCATCATAGCTGGCCACTTGGCTTAAGGCTTGGGAAAATTTTTGCGGTAAATCGGTAGGATTTAAACAGGCTTTTTCGGTAGTGACTAAATTGGAAAATTTAATCTGGGTGCCTTTTACTGCATAACCGCCCATAAATTGGTTACAGCCATCACTACCGCTGAGGTGGCTATGACCAAAGCTAAGTATTGGAACTGCAGATAAAGTAGGTGAGGCTTTATAACTAACCTGATTAATTTCGGTCATCACCCAATTTTTGTTTTGCAATTTTGCTAAATTTTTTTCCGTAGAAGAGTTAAGCATTGAGGGTATACAGCCGACTAACACCACAGAGGCAGCGATGCTACTTGCTATCATCATTTTATTTAACATTTGCTTTCTCCCATTGATTTCCCTTAAAGGCAATTGTGAGGCAAATAACACATAATAATTTTCTCTGTACACGACAAATTTCATAGGATCCTTGTCCTATCAGGCTTTTTCTTTCTTAAAATTGCTAGCACTTTCTTAAATTCTTCTTTTTTTCCAAAACCAA
>NZ_JBIQOC010000072.1:0-23688 GCF_044130295.1 Acinetobacter uliginosus
TATATATCCATGTTCATGGATTAAGTCCCCACTTGTTTTTAGGTGGGAACTAAATTAAGGCTTATAGGATCGCTTGGTAAGGCTGTGTTAGCCGGATGCTTACTTTTTTCTAGATTGAACTGTGAAAGTGAATCACTGTTTTTATCTTATCATTCAATGCGTGTTAGGTATTGGGATTTAAGGTTTATTTGTTCTAAATTGCAGTAGAGATTTTGAATTGATTTTGTATAGGGGATTTCTTACTTTTCAAAGATGAAAAGTAACAAAAATCTTTTGTCTGGCAAAAGGTTCATCCCTGAAACCTTTGCCAGACGGCGACATCCTTGTCGCCTAGCGCGGTAGCAGTATACCGGTACTTTGTTTCTAGAAAGAGCAAGGAGTTGTCATTTTTTTATCAGGGAAACGAGTGACAATTTTGAATTAACAATAAGTTAAAAGTTAAATTGTCTCATTAATATTCTTTTGCCACAGTACTTCAGATCCGCCTTCAGCACGTTGCAAGGTACGCGATGCAACAAATAACCAGTCGGATAGGCGATTGAGCAATTGTAGCGAGTTGGCCTGGATATTCTGGTCACGGCTATGTACTGACATCACACTGCGCTCGGCACGACGGCACACTGCACGGGCCTGATGGGCATAACTGCAAGCTAAAGTTCCGGCAGGTAATATAAAGTCTTTCAGCATTGGCAATGCTTCGTTCATACGGTCAATGTCATTTTCCAGAAACTCGATGGAAACCGCTTGAACCAGGTTAAAGTTTGGAATGCAGACTTCACCACCGAGGTCGAATAACCAGTGCTGAATCAGGCTTAAGGATTTATCCCAGCTGGCTTTTTCTGCAATAGTACTGCTGGCAATCTGTGAGCGAAGTACGCCAATACAGGCATTCAGCTCATCCACATCGCCTAGTGCAGTAATACGCAAGTCATCTTTGGCAACGCGAGAACCATCTCCCAGACCAGTTGTGCCTGAGTCGCCGGTACGGGTATAGATTTTACTTAAACGGTGGCCCATATCTGTTCCTTGAATTTTTGATGAATACAATAAAAAAGGATAATGTCGGTCATAACATTATCCATAAACTGCGCTGTTTTAAAATTTTTTGCTGTTGAGAGCTTAGTAACGGAAGGTTACACCCGCAGAAGCGAGGCGACCGCCGTTGACATACCAACCATCACCAAAGTTATCTGCGATTCTGTAATCAACATCTCCGATATTTTGTATATTACTAAATACCTTAATATTAGGATTAATGTTCCAGTACATATTTAAATCAACAGTAGCATAGCCAGGAGCCTTAACTTTATTTGCATTGTCAGCATAAATATCTGAGCGTGTAATTAAAGACGCGCTCACTCCATAAGAGGCATTTTCTATACCAGTGGATAAAGTAAAGGTTTGTTTTGGTCGGTATGCAATATTCTTGTTGGTTTTCTTGTTCTTTGAATCTGCATAAGCATATTCTGTAGTAAAAAATAAGTCTTGATTTTTCCATTTAAAACCAAGCTCACCGCCATTTACCTCAGATTTATCTAAGTTGGTAAAACTACTCTTATTTTGACCAAGATTGTTAGTAACAATGAGGTTTTTGATATGAGTATTGTATGCAGATAGATAAGCCGTTAGATAGTGGTTTATTTTTTGATCTAGGCCAATTTCATAAGAAACACTTTTTTCTGGTTTTAAGTCAGGATTACCATAAGTTGGATAAAAACCTTCAACAAAATAATAGAGTTCTGTCAAAGAAGGAGTTTTAAATGCAGAACCGATATTGGCATAAATACTCGTTGTTGGTAAAACTTGGTAGCGAATAGCACCTTGACCAACTGTATGAGTTCCAAATAACTCATTATCTTCAGTACGAACACCAACTTGTGTATTTAACTTTTCAGATTTATGTTGGTGTTGTAAATAATAACCAATAGAATCAATATTTTGTTTGGCGTTTTTTATAGAGTTACTTTTAAAGTCAGATTTAAGATAAGTGCTACCGAACAAAATGTTTTGCTGTGGTGTCAATGACCATCTAAGGTTTAAATCACCTTCATTATTCTCTGTATCAAAGTGACCAGGTTCACTATCTTTAACATTCTGATTATCTACAAAGTTTGAAAACCGTGCTGAAAGTGTCAAATCATTGCGAAGATCATATTCAATATTTGAGTTGATTAAACGATTTTCAAAAAAACGTTTAGCATTATTTTGGCTTGTTTGCCAATTATAGAATTGGTTCGTTCCTTCATTTTCGCTAATTGAAATATTTGCTTTTAAATCCTCTTTATTGTCATATCCAACTTTTGCACTATATCCTTTTTGGTCATAACTTGCCTTTTGGTTTTTACTTTGATAGTCAAGAACTCGTGTGCCATCTGTTTCTAAGCGTTGACCTCTAATTTGTGCATAAAAGTTATCTTCTACTAAATCAGCACCTACAATCATTTTATATGTTTTGTTTTCTGCAGAAATACCCGTAATAAAACCAGAATTTTTTGATGGGGTGGTTGTTATCATTTGTACAACACCACTAATGGCATCACTACCGTATTGTACCGATGCAGGACCTTTTAGGATCTCGATTTGTTTGATATCTGAAGTATCAATAAAAGTTGGGAAAAGAGCACTAAAGTGGTTTTGACTATTTAAACGAGCACCATCTTTAAGAACAAGAGTATGGTTGGATTTTGTACCACGAATTGAGATTTCTGTTGTTTGACCTAGACCGCCATATTGTTTCATAAAAACACTAGGGTCTTTTTGTACTTCATCTGACAAATTTAAAATAGGATTGCGTTCAATACTATTTTGATCAATAACAGAAATCCGTGCAGGGACATTTCCAATTTTTTCTTCAGAACGAGTTGCGGTAACGACTAAAGTGTCTAAAGAAGCATTCACAGTCGTTGTATTGTCTTGTGCAGAGACAGATGCAGAGAAACCCATCGCAATAGCGATTGCACCCGCTAAGGCAGCAGGCTGAAATTGAATAGACATAATGTGCTCCATACATTCACTCCCCGTGAATGATTGAGTTAAAGAACACAACAAGCAGGTATCCGGACTTAAATGTGCAGGGCAGGCACCATGCTGCCAATCCACCTTCCCACATTTTCATGCAGTGGCGTAAACCAGAGGTTTAAATTGATTGACGTTTCATTTTTTACCGTTGCGGGGGCAGTGTTGGATTTGCACCAACTTCCCTAAAGCTTTAAGGCTTTGACTTGTTGCAAGATGGGCGCAGTATAAAGATTGTATGGCTGATAAACAACGTCAGACAAGAATTATTCGGATGAACTTTACGCAAGCTAAAGAAATTGCATTACAATGATTCGCCCTCATATTTATAGCATGACTATAAATTGGCAAAGTTAAGGTTAAAAAATTAGAGCGAATTGTATGCGAACCCGTGCCAAAATTTGCGGAATCACACGAATAGAAGATATACATTCAGTTGTGAATGCAGGAGCAGATGCGATTGGTTTTGTATTTTTTCCACCTAGTCCACGTAGTGTGACAAAAGAGCAAGTGAAAGAACTGATCCAGCATGTACCTGCCTATGTGCAAACAGTGGGTTTATTTGTCAATGCATCTGCGGATGACATTCAACACGTTTTAAAAGATGTGCCTCTGGATATGCTGCAATTTCATGGTGATGAAAGTCCTGAGCAGTGTCAGCAGATTTCCAAACAGGTCGGCCGCCGCTGGTACAAAGCCATCCAGGTGAAACCGGGTTTAGATATTCAAGCCGAAATTCAAAGTTATCAGGATGCAGGGGCAAGTGCTGTGCTGTTAGATGCCTGGCATCCAGATTTAAAAGGAGGCACCGGGCATAGCTTTGACTGGACCACTTTTCCAAAATTAAATATTCCGCTCATCTTGGCAGGGGGCTTAAACCCTGACAATATCGAGCAGGCAATTCTCACCACACAAGCCTATGCTGTGGATGTGAGCGGCGGTGTCGAGTCCGCAAAAGGTATAAAAGACCAACAACTCATCGAACGCTTTATGCAAGGAGTCCTACGTGGATCAGCAAAATAATGTGATTGACTATACCCAATTCCCTGATGCAAAAGGGCATTTCGGTATCCATGGCGGACGTTTTGTGTCAGAAACCCTGATGGCAGCTCTAGAAGACCTAGAAAAGCTGTATCTCCGTATGAAAAATGACGAACAGTTTCTGGCAGAATTCGACCGTGATCTGGCCTACTATGTAGGTCGTCCTAGTCCTTTATATTATGCTGAGCGATGGTCAAAAGAGTTGGGTGGTGCGCAAATTTACTTAAAACGTGAAGACCTGAACCATACCGGCTCACATAAAATCAACAACACCATTGGTCAGGCACTGCTGGCAAAACTTTCCGGTAAAAAACGTATTATTGCGGAGACTGGTGCAGGTCAGCATGGTGTGGCAACAGCGACGATTGCAGCGCGTTTAGGCCTGGAATGTGTCGTGTATATGGGTGCCGAAGACGTAAAACGTCAGGCCATGAATGTGTACCGTATGCGTTTGCTGGGAGCCAAAGTGGTTCCAGTAGAAAGCGGCTCTAAAACCCTGAAAGATGCATTAAATGAAGCAATGCGAGACTGGGTAACCAATGTAGACAGCACTTATTATATTATCGGTACAGTGGCGGGTCCTCATCCGTATCCGATGCTGGTACGTGACTTCCAGTCTGTGATTGGTCGTGAAGCACGTCGCCAGATTCTGGAACAGGCGGGCCGTTTGCCAGATGCATTGGTGGCTTGTGTGGGCGGTGGCTCGAATGCGATCGGTTTATTCTATCCATTCCTGAACGATCAGGACGTGAAAATGTATGGTGTGGAAGCAGCAGGTTTGGGGATTGAAACCGGTAAGCACTCTGCTCCGCTAAACGCAGGTCATGTCGGTGTGTTGCATGGTAACCGCACTTATCTGATGTCTGATGAGCAAGGCCAGATCATTGAAACCCATTCAATTTCTGCCGGTCTGGATTATCCGGGCGTTGGTCCTGAACACAGTTTCTTGAAAGATATGCACCGTGTTGAATATGTGCCGATTAATGATCAGGAAGCGCTTCAAGGTTTCCGTGATTTAACCCAGATTGAAGGGATTATTCCTGCGCTGGAAAGTTCACATGCGATGGCGTATGTGACTAAACTTGCGCCAACCATGTCTAAAGATCAAATTATTATTGCGACTGTTTCAGGTCGTGGCGATAAGGACTTGATGACTGTGGCACGTATTGATGGCGTAGAAATGGTTGAGATGTAATTTGCCTTGAAGCCCTCCTTTTTTAAAGGTGAGGACTTCAGAATATATTCTGAATCCGCAAGGGTGGATTTTATAAAGAATAAAATCGTGCTGAAGCAATTCAGCACGATTTTTTTATACATACAGAAAAACTTTTCCTTTTTAGAAGGGTATCGAAGATGCAAGAACATATATTCTTTACTTTTGACGGGGCAAAAGTAACAAAACCCCTTTGTTTGGCAGAGAATACATCCTTGTATTCCTGCCAAACGGGCGACATCCATGTCGCCAGCGCGTATCATATTGAGATGTAATAATTATTCTCCTAACTAAATTTTGTCATGTAAAGTTCCCCCTCCTTTGAAAAAGGATGAGAAACACTGTTTCGCAAGGGAGGAGGATTAAAATTAAGGAGAGAATCATGCCCAGCCTATTTATCGTCATGCTCGGTGGTCGTCATGCACGTGCCAATACAGAAGTCCATGATGTGGTTTTAGCAGTTGGTGAAACTTTGCAAGAAGTCTATCCACAACTGAAAAATGCATGGTTTGGGGAACAAAAAGGGTTGCATATTGATGCCTGGGCGCAAATCAATGGGATTGAATTTGACGGAAAACACTATCAAATCCAATTTAGCGATGCAGCACCGAATTCATCTTCAGAACATCTGTTTTTAATTAATCTGGGTGGCTACGATGCCCAGGAGTTTGGAGAACTGCATCGTTATGTTCTGGTTGTGGCACAAAATGCCATGTTGGCAAAACAACGGGAGAAGGCTTATTTTGCCAAGCATTGGCAGAAGCAACATACTGACCGAATATTAGATGTAGATGATTGTATTGTGATTGATCATATTCATGGCCGTTATGTAGAGCTGGTCGAAGGCCAGTTTTCAGCGAACCTCTGGGAAAATACCTATTTAATGCTGGATGAGGGTTGATTTATATCTAATTGATTAATAAATTATATTTATCAAATATTAGACCAGGTGAAATATTATAAATTTTTGTATTTTTCGATGAAATATGCTTTTTGACACTTTCAAGTTCCGCTTATATAGGCATAATAACGCTAAGGAATTGTTATCTCTTGGCTAGATGGAATTTGATAAATGGATTTGATTCAATCAAATGGACAACCGCATTATGGACGTTTTAGCGCCCTCCCCAAAACCATCGATTTGAATCAATACCAGTACAAGACACCTTATGGCGATGTCTTAACTGGTTGGCGCAAGCGATTAAAATATAAAAAGTTTAAATTTTGTTGTATTCAGCATGGCCATTATACGATTGGTCTGGCCATTGCCGATATTGCATGGGCTGGGCATGCCTTTTTCTATATTTATAATCATCAAAACCATGAGGTTTTAGAGTGGAATGCGATTAACCTGTTATCACGCAATACCGTGGTAGATGAACAGCCGCTTTATAACCAGAGTTTTTTTTCCAAGTCGCCTTTTCAAATTGATATCCAGCATGCCAATGGCGTGCGTTATATCCACGTCACCAAATATGGTGAAATCAGGCTTAGTGCGCGAATTTTCTGTGCTGGTACAAACCCGCTTAGTATGTGTAGCCCGACGGGAATTAATGGCTGGACTTATACGCAAAAACTGACGACTTTGGCCTGTGAAGGTTTTTTTATCAATAAACAGCGTGAAACCATACAGTTTAATGAAAGAACTTTTGCATCACTAGATGATACCTGTGGTTTTCTACGGCCGGAAACGGCCTGGTTCTGGTTATCCTGCAATTTTTGGGATGCGCAAAATAACCGGATCGGTTTGAATCTGGCTTCCGGGGTCAATGAAAGTTTTGGCAATGAAAACTGCTTGTGGATCAATGGCGTGCTGTATCCTGTCAGTGATGTTTTATTCCAGCATCAGGATGAGGGGCACTGGACAATTCGCTCACTGGATGAAAAATTAAATCTGGATGTCAAAACGGGCTGGCGACGTTATGAAAATCTGAATTTAAGACTGGTGGGCAGTCAGTTCAGTCAATGGCAAGCCAAAATTAGCGGGACCATTCAGCAAGATGATCAGGAAATTGTCTTGATCAATGAATATGGTTTGCTCGAACAGCATTATGCCAAGTGGTAACACACTGACTAAAAAATAAAACCAAGTCGAGGTGAGTCTGGACTTGGTTGGTCTCAATTTAATTCAATTCATATAAGGCCTAGTCTTTAGCTGCCTGCCAAAATGCTTCTCCAGCCTGGATCGGATCACCGGTCTGTTGCAGGGTTTTGACCCAGACATCATATTGGGCAATCACCGGATGCTGGCTGGGATGAAAATCCTTTTTAAACCAGTCGCGATATTGTTTGCTCATTTTGCTGAGCGTGCCCTTTCTTCCAAAGAACCACGGTAATCCGCGAATATTCATTTGCAGACGTTGTAATGAGCTAAACCCGTCATGCTTTAACATGACATTGGCACGGTAAAGGGTAAAGCCGAACATTAATGCCGTGGTCCAGACCAGAACAAATTTACGGGTACTTTCAGGCACATTGCCGACCTGCTTCATGACATCAAAAGCGACATCCCGGTGTTCCATTTCTTCAATCGCATGCCAGGCAAATAGTGCCCGTACATAAGGATGGGCATCTCTTAACGTCTCTTTATGGCTGTAAAAGGTTTCTGCCATTAAGGCGGTCAGGTGTTCAGCGGCAGCCGTCATGGCAATATTGTATTGTGGAGAACGTTTTTCCAGCTCGAATTTAAAAATTTTATTCAAACGCTGAATAAACTGATCGACCGGCATGCCTTGTTCTTTCATGACCTGATTCATTTTGTCATGCGCAATGCCGTGCTGTGCTTCCTGACCGATAAATTCTGCCACACGCTGCTTTAAATCTGGATCGGTAATCTGCTCCCGAAACAGACGGACTGACTGAATGAAGTAACGTTCGCCATCGGGAAAAGTCAGGCTGAGTGCATCAAACATCCGGGTAATAAACGGGTCACCTCCGAACCAGAAACGCGGAACCTCATTCAGCTTGAAATCCAGATTACGACGTACGACGGGAATAATCTGCGCTTGGACAATGGCATTCATGTTGTTTTACTTCAATTGCCTTAGACTATTGCAGTATGTCGGGATTTTTATCTTTTGTTTTGACAGTTGTTGCCATTTTTTATACATTTTACGCCAAAGTAAAAATATAAAATGTCAAAAATAATCAAGGTACATCGTGCAAGAATTGCAAATTCCAAATGGCTATTTTCAGTTGCTGCACATGTATTTGCAGCAACAGGATATGGATATCTTTAGCCTGGCCTGTCTAGAGCCACATCAGGCACAACTGCGCTATGTCTTATCTTTGCCTATCGATTCGCAATCGACCTATTCATTTTTTGCAGAAGTCATGCAGCTGACTCAAAAACAGATGGATTGTCCGCAATTGGTGTTTGAAATGGCCTGCCTGATCCGTCCTGAACATTTTGGTGTACTGGGCTATATGGCGACTCGAAGTAACAGTGTGGCAGAGGCATTGCAATATGTGATTCGCTTTAGCCGTCTGGTCATTGACGGGGCAGATGTTAGCCCGATACAGATGCATCAACGGGACAAAAAGATCTGTTTAAGCTGGCCTTTTCATGATTTAAAATATGCCTTGCTCAATGAGATGACCATGGCCTGTATGGTGCATTTGGCCCGGCAGATTTTTCCGGCTCAAAAATTCCAGCTATTGCAGATCAATTTTGCCCATAGTCCAGAAATGGCAGATGATCATTATCAAAGGTTTTTTGCTTGCAAAGTGGAATTTAAACAGTCGGATTATTCTTTTGAGATCAATGTGGAAAACTTAGAGCTGAAGTCCGAGCTGGCTGATCCCTCTTTAATGCAGCTTCTACTCAGGCAGGCAGAAGATGCCATTGCTGCCAAACCCCATTATGAAAATCTATTGCTGCATATTCAGCAAAAACTGGCTGAATATTTGCGGGTTAAGGAACAGTCCCCGAAAATAGAATGGCTGGCGGATGAATTGCATGTATCTGTACGGACCTTGCAGCGTCAACTGTATAAACAAAATACTTCCTTTAAAAAACTGCTTGAAACCGAGCGCATGAAACGCTGTGAACAGTTACTGTTGCAAAGCATGAATTTTGCGGAAATGGCCATGTGTCTGGGCTATTCAGATCAGTCGGCTTTGGCACGTGCTTATAAAGCCTATAGTGGTCAAACCTTATTACAGCGAAAACAGCAACTGAAAGCACAATCTGAACGATAAAAAGGGCGTATTTAAGGTACTTTGAAATGCAGCGCAACTACGCAGACATGCAGTTCACCTTTGCATTCGGCAATCTTATAAAATAAAAAATAAAAAGTCTGTGTCCTAGAGTGCAGGTTTTTGCTATTGCATGAAACTTTAAATTTAAAAGACAACATATTTATTTTTATCAATTTTTTATGAATAAGAATAAGTTTATCTTCATCAGGGATATTTGTTTACATGGCAAAATTAGGCATCTTTGATCATTGAGAAAAAGTCGTAAATATCAGTAAATGGTGCTCTCGGATTGTTCTGAAAAAATGAGATGCTGAGTCGAAAGTAGCGTGCAATGCTCAGGCTCTATTCAATGAGTAAAAAATAGCGTTACAATGCGTTGTCTTGTATTTCTACAAAGCCAACTCCTCAGTTCTTTAATAATTCAAGGAAAGCACAACCCTATGTCACGTTTAGCCACTCGTTTCGGACAGCTTAAATCTCAGCAGCGTAAAGCGCTCGTTTCCTATGTGATGGCTGGCGACCCTCATCCACAAGTAACCGTTCCATTGTTACATCAAATGGTTGAGGCTGGGGTAGATGTGATTGAGCTTGGTCTACCATTTTCAGACCCTATGGCGGATGGTCCTGTGATTGCCCTTGCAGCAGAACGCGCACTGGCAGGCGGAACCAATACCCTGGACGCTTTGAACATGGTGAAAGAGTTCCGTCAAAAAGATGCAGAAACACCGGTGGTTTTGATGGGGTATCTCAACCCTGTAGAAGTGATCGGTTATGAAAAGTTTGTATCAATGGCCAATGAATGCGGTGTCGATGGTGTACTTCTGGTAGATTTACCTCCTGAAGAAGCCAAAGATTTTGATGATGTATTGAAGAAATTCAATATGGATCAAATTTTCTTGCTGGCGCCTACATCGACCGATGAGCGTATCCAGCATGTGGCGAACCAAGCCAGTGGTTTTATCTACTATGTATCCTTGAAAGGGGTAACTGGTGCTGCAACTTTAGATATTGCTGAAGCAGCAGCCCGTATCCAGAAAATTAAAGCTGTGACTGACGTTCCTGTGGGTGTCGGTTTTGGGATCAGCGATGCTGCCTCGGCAAAAGCCATGGGTGTAGCGGCTGATGCTGTGATTGTTGGTAGTGCATTTGTAAAACAGTTTGCGAACTTAGCGCCAGAACAAGCCGTTGTTGAAACGGTCAATAAAGTCAAGGAGCTTCGAGCTGCGCTCGATGAGTTAGTATGAATCAAGAAGTGAAACCAGGCAAAATTCTTAGCCCAGCGCAGCCGTGGACGGAACGTCATGTTCCGGGTATTCACACGCCAGATGAGCAAACCGCACTCAAGGCAATCTTTACTGAACCAACAATTGAGTGCCCTGAATGTCACGCACTGGTTACACGTACCGCGATGACATTTAACGCCTATGTTTGTCCACAATGCGATGAACATTTGCGCATGAAAGCACGCGACCGTCTGAACTGGTTCTTTGATCAGGTACAAAATGAATTGGGTCAGGAATTTATTGCTAAAGATCCACTGCACTTTGTCGATAGTAAAGCCTATCCGGACCGTATGTCTGAAGCGCAAAAGAAAACTGGCGAAACTGAAGCATTGGTGGTGATGCAGGGTTTACTTAAAGATATTCCTTTAATCGCATGTGCGTTTGAATTCGACTTTATGGGCGGTTCAATGGGTACAGTGGTGGGTGACCGTTTTGTGCAAGCAGCTGAAAAAGCGATTGCAGATAAACAACCTTTGATTTGCTTTGCTGCATCAGGTGGTGCACGCATGCAGGAAGGCATGTTATCTCTTATGCAAATGGCGCGTACCTCTGCTGCAATCCAACGCATGAAAGATGCCGGCCTACCGTATTTGGTGGTATTAACTCATCCAGTTTATGGTGGGGTAACTGCATCTTTGGCAATGTTAGGTGATGTACATATTGCTGAACCTAAAGCCATGATTGGTTTTGCCGGTAAACGTGTCATTGAGCAAACCGTACGTGAAAAACTGGAAGAACCGTTCCAGCGTGCCGAATATTTGCTTGATCATGGTGTAATCGATCAAATTGTTCATCGTCACGCATTACGTGATACTGTATATCGTATTGTAGCGAAACTGATGAATTTGTCTTGAACACAGCACCACTTGCAACAGACTCTTTAAACACATGGCTCGATTATTGGAGCCATGTTCACGTTACGGGTATTGATTTAGGTCTGGAACGGGTTATTCCTGTGGCTGAAAAGCTCGGTGTAACGCGTCCGCAGGCCAAAGTGCTGACTGTAGCGGGAACCAACGGGAAAGGTTCAACCACCACCACTTTGGCTGCCATTTTAAATGCGCAAGGCTATCAAGTGGGGTTATACCAGTCACCGCATATTTACCGTTTTAATGAACGGGTAAAACTGGCTGGGATTGAAGTGGATGATCAAACCCTGGTGGATGCCTTTGTGCAGGTGGATCAGGCCCGTCGTGACTGTGATCTCTCTCTTTCCTTCTTTGAAGCCACCACACTTGCGGCTTTTGTCATTTTTAAAGCCAAGCAATGTGATGTCTGGGTGCTTGAAGTCGGACTGGGTGGTCGTCTGGATGTGGTCAATGTGATTGATCCGGATGTCGCTGTGATTACCAACATTGGCCTGGATCACACTGACTGGCTCGGCGATAGCATTGAAAAAATTGCGTTCGAGAAAGCCGGGATTATTCGTCCGAATATTCCGGTGATTTTTGGTGGTTCGCAAGAGCTTCCTCAAGCCATACAAAATAAAGCCGATGAATGTCAGGCGCAACTGTTTGCCGTCAATCGTGATTATTTCTATCAATATACGGATGATGGTCAAGCCTGGATGTTTGCCTCATCGGGCAGCACTTTAAAACTTCCCCTCGGTGCTCTGGCACTGGAAAATATTTCCACAGCTGTGGCCGCGATTTTGGTCAGTGGTTTAAATGTGACTCAGGATGCCATTGCACACGGCATTCAGAATGCAAAATTACCAGGTCGCTTTGAAATACGCCATATTCAAGATAAAACCGTTATTTTTGATGCCGGACATAATCCCCATGGCGTAGAATTTTTGTTAAATCAGTTGCGAAAATTTTTGGAATACAATAAACAGTACACAGAAGTGATCAGCGTTTTTTCCATGTTGGCGGACAAAGACATCAATTCTGTCGTAGATTTGTTGAAAGATACTGTTTTAACATGGAAAATTTCCCCGTTAACCGTTCCGCGAGCAGCCACAATCGGGCAGCTTGAGGAAGCATTACAGGGCGAAACAGTACAACACTTCAATAGTGTTCAATTGGCTTTTAAATCAGCGCTAAATGAAACAAAAAATAATCAGTTGATCTTGGTATGTGGTTCATTTCATACCTTAGAAGCGGTATGGGAGTATTTGGAAGAATGTCAATGAATAGCAAACAACGCTGGATGGGAGGCGTTGTTTTATTAGGTGGTGGTGTTTTATTGGCAGCATTGCTTCTAAAGGGTAAAGAAGAAATATATCAGAACCAACTCAGAACTCCGGATTTAGCCGCTCAAGTTGAGCAAAAAAAGCCGGCAGCAGGAGGGGAAATGGTTCAGCTGCAACCTTTAACAGTTGATGTTGAAACAGAAAAACGTTTACTTGAAGAACAACGCCGGGCACGTGAAAAAGCGGTTGCAGAACAGGAAGCACGTGCAGCCGAGTTTCTAGCGATGCAGCAACAGGCTGAGGCAGATGCGGCACGTAAAGCAGCTGAAGAATATGCCGCTTTAAATGCTCTGCGTAGTGGAGCACAGCAGAGTTCGGATAATATTCCCCCTGAACTGGTAGAAGATGAAAAAGCTAAACAAAAGCGTTTGGCTGATGAAAAGTTGCTCGCTGAAAAAAAGTTACAGCAGCAGATAGTTCAACAACAACGAACTGATGCTGATAAAAAAATAACCGAAGAAAAACGTAAGGCCCAATCTGAAGCCGCAAAGCAAGCAGCCGAGAAAAAAGCAGCTGAGGACAAGGCAAAGCATGATGCGGAGCTAAAACGTAAAGCAGAAACTGAAAAACAGCTGGCTGCAAAGAAAGCACTGGAAGCCAAGAAAAAAGAACAGGCTGAGCAAGAACTGGAAGCCAAGAAAAAAGCTGAAGCCAAGAAAAAAGCAGAAGCTGAAAAAGCCCGAGATTTGCTGGAAAATGGCGATAAACAATGGATGGTTCAAGTGGCCTTGGCGGCCAATGAAGCCAATGCAGATGCACTGGCCTCCAGGTTGCGTGCCAAAGGTTATAAGGTGACCAGGAGCCCAACATCGAAAGGGGTTCGCATTATGGTTGGGCCGGCTAAAGACCGTGATGCCGCTGATGCTGCACGCAAGAAAATTACCAGTGATGCAAGTTTGGGTATGAAGTCGGCATGGGTGATTGACTGGGTTCCGCTCGATAAGCGCTAAACATGGCTTGAAGCTGAACTAAGGTGGATTCAACAGTTGCTGTTGAATCCATTTTACGTTTTCAGGACTGAATATTTTTTCAATATGAATCCAGACGGGGTGAAAACCGTAGCCACCATGTTTCATTTCATTGAGTGCATCTGCAATCGGCCAGTTTTCAAAAATAATCCGGTACATGGCAATACTTGCACCGGTACGGTCCGAACCATGATAACAATGAATAAGTATCTTGTGATTTAAGGCCTTGGCTTGCTGAATCTGCCGCATGACCTGTAATAAATCTTCACGGTTCATTGCCCAGGTGTGGATGGGGATATGAACCAAGTTAAAATCCGTGGAGGGCAGCACGGTCAGATCTTTATTTCTTGATCTTAGATTAATCACCACATCAATATCATGTGCCTTTAATTGCGGAATCAGCTCAGTTGAGGGCTGCTCACTACGAAACACATGCTCGCTAATTTGATAAAAATTATCTGTTTGATTAATTAATGTTCCCCAGTGCGTAGGGCGTTGTTCAGGTGGAAGTGCGGGTGTGGTCATGCATCCCATCAAGCTTGAGCTACCCAGTAAAATGGCAACAACTGTTCTTTTGATCATGCTAGATAACGCGCCAATTCAATCGGATCATGCGCACAGATAATCTCGATATTTTTTTCATTTTGTGCCAGTTGCTGGATGTTGTGCAAGTTATCTATACGCATCTGGTTATTTTCAGTAAAAAAACGCTCCAGTTTATCCAGTGTTCTCAGCCTGTTTTTAGGGTCAAGTTGCAGGTGAGAGTAATAGGCATCGCCACAGAAAAAAAGCCATCCATCCTGCTGTTTAATGGCAATCCCGCAATGACCTTGGCTATGACCTAAAAGTGGAATCATTAAAATTTCGTCTTGAAATAAGCGAAAGCCTTGTACTTGATGCATGTTAAACCAGGTTTCACCCTGATTGGGTTCGATGAAGTTCCAGTATCGGTGTTGCTTGAATTGCTGGGTTTTATAACGGGCTTTATTTTTTAGGGAAAAAAAGCTTTGAGTAGCATTATATTCGCTGGAAAGCACATGTACAGTAGCATGTGGAAAATCGGAAATACCACCGGCATGATCAAAATCAAGATGGGAGATCAGTATATGCTTCACATCTTGAGGGCTAAACCCGAGCTTTTGAATATGGGCAATTGCCGTGAGTTCTAAATTTTTTTCGATGCGGCCTAGCCGTGAAACCAGATTGCCTAAGCGGGCTTTGCTATGCAGATAATCTTGTACGCCTAAACCGGTATCCACCAGTACCAAACCTTGATCGGTTTCAAGCAGCAGGCAATGACAAACCACTTTGGCATGTAAGCCCTTTTGTCCGAAGAGTGGACCACAAACCGGGCACATGGTGCCGCAATGCAAATGATGGATGTTATAGATCACAATATTTATTCTTAAGATGATTAGGCGTATTTATAAACGGGCTGTGAAATAAACACCAACCTGATTTTGTAATTTAATTTTTGAGCAGCATAAAAAAGCCCGTCATCAGACAGGCTTGAACAAGATCAGGACATGGCTCGTCATTTTAGTCCTGATTTTTAGCATAGCTGTTCATATTGTGTTCGGAGCGAACATTATTTGTTTATTTTAACTCGAAGCATAGCTTCTCGTCTTGCGTTCGGGCGGCAGTGCCTTGCTGATCCTCACTCAGGCTGTGGCGTAAGGCGTAAGTATGGTGTTACAGCTTTATAGCCTTTAGGGAAACGTTGTTTGATTTCGTCTTCATCTTTAAGAGAAGGCACAATCACCACGTCTTCACCTTGCTGCCAGTTAGCCGGTGTTGCTACTTTATGGTTATCGGTCAGTTGCAGCGAATCAACCACACGTAAAATTTCATTGAAATTACGGCCAGTTGAAGCTGGATAAGTGATGATCAGACGTACTTTTTTGTTTGGATCAATGATCACTAAAGAACGAACCGTCAGGGTTTCACTGGCATTCGGGTGAATAAAGTCATAAAGAGTAGATACTTTACGGTCTTGATCGGCAATGATCGGGAAATTAACCGTGGTATTTTGGGTTTTGTTAATATCGTTAATCCAGCCTTTATGTGACTCAACATCATCGACTGACAAGGCAATCGCTTTAACACCGCGTTTTGCAAATTCATCTTTCAGCTTTGCGGTATAGCCCAGCTCAGTGGTACATACTGGTGTGTAGTCCGCAGGATGGGAAAATAAAATCCCCCAGCTATCACCCAAAAAGTCGTAAAAATTAATGCTACCTTCGCTTGAGTCTTGCACAAAATTTGGTGCGGTATCGCCTAAACGTAATGTCATTTTTATAGCCTCATCTGCTTTGTTATCTATGTTGATGCGATCTAATATGACGCATTTTTTTTTGCAATGAAAATAGTGTTTTTGTATTTCTTTATGAGTATATGGAATATAGAGGCCGTGATTGATTGTTAAAATCTGGATGAATGATGAATTTTATGACTATATTGCCTGTATAAAATTTGTTACATTGTTTGGCCTTAGCTGTCGTGTGCTAGAACGAGTGATCAGAATTTTTTAATTGGTTTTGTGCAAACCCCTTGTACTTCAAATTTCTAGCACCATAATAACGACTGAGAAAAAATTTATTCATTCGACAAGCAAGATTTAGAGAGTCTATTCATGTTGGCAAGTCTGATCGGAGGAATCTTCGGTACCAAAAATGAGCGCGAACTCAAACGCATGCGTAAAATCGTAGACAAGATTAATGCGCTCGAGCCGACGATATCTGCACTAAGCGATGCAGACTTATCTGCAAAAACTGAAGAATTCAAACAACGATATAATAAGGGCGAAAGCCTGGATAAATTATTGCCTGAAGCATTTGCTGTTTGTCGTGAAGCGGCAAAGCGGATCATGGGAATGCGCCACTACGATGTTCAGCTGATTGGTGGTATTACACTTCACGAAGGTAAAATTGCAGAAATGCGTACTGGTGAAGGTAAAACCCTGATGGGGACCTTGGCCTGTTATCTGAATGCGATTAGCGGTGAAGGCGTTCATGTCATTACCGTAAATGATTATTTGGCGCAGCGTGATGCCGAGTTAAACCGTCCCTTATTCGAATTCCTGGGTCTGAGCATTGGCATCATTTATTCCATGCAAGATCCAACAGAGAAAGCTGAAGCCTATCGTGCCGATATTACTTACGGTACCAATAACGAATTCGGTTTTGACTATCTTCGTGACAACATGGTGTTCTCTCTGGCCGAGAAGAAACAACGTGGCTTAACCTATGCGATTATCGATGAGGTCGATTCGATCCTGATCGATGAAGCACGTACACCGTTGATTATTTCGGGTCAAAGTGATGACTCGTCTCAGCTTTATGCAGCCATCAATAGCATTCCGCCAAAACTTCATGCGCAAAAAGAAGAAAAAGTGCCGGATGGCGGTCATTTCTGGATTGATGAAAAACAGCGTCAGGTTGAAATGACTGAAGTGGGTTATGAAGCTGTAGAAGACCAGTTGATTCAGATGGGGTTGCTCGCTGAAGGTGAAAGCTTGTATTCACCCTCTAACCTGAATCTGGTTCATCATGTTGCTGCAGCAATTCGTGCCCATTTCCTTTATCAGCGCAACGTGCATTACATCATTCATGATGGTGAAGTCATCATCGTGGATGAAAATACTGGCCGTACCATGCCGGGTCGTCGTTGGTCAGAAGGTTTGCATCAAGCGGTTGAAGCGAAAGAAGGTCTGGAAATTCAGCCTGAAAACCAGACTTTGGCAACCACCACTTTCCAGAACTATTTCCGCCTTTATAAAAAGCTTTCTGGTATGACCGGTACAGCTGATACCGAAGCTGCGGAGATGAAAGAAATTTATGGTCTGGATGTAGTACTGATTCCAACCCATCGACCAATGATCCGTAAAGATGAAAACGATCTCATTTATTTAAACCGCAATGGTAAATACAACGCCATTATTCAAGAAATTCAGCGAGTGCATGAAGAGGGTGTTGCACCGATTCTGATTGGTACAGCAACCATTGAAGCTTCTGAAATTCTTTCTGAAAAATTGAAAGAAGCGGGTATTGCACATGAGGTGTTGAACGCGAAGCAGCATGAACGGGAAGCAGACATTATTGCCCAAGCGGGTTCACCACGTGCTGTGACCATTGCAACCAACATGGCCGGTCGTGGTACCGACATCTTGCTGGGCGGTAACTGGAAAGCCAAACTTGCCAAAATTGAAAATCCAACCCCTGAAGATGAAGCACGCTTAAAAGCCGAATGGGAACAAAACCATGAAATGGTATTGGCCTCTGGCGGTTTGCATATCATTGGTTCAGAACGTCATGAATCACGCCGTATCGATAACCAGCTGCGTGGTCGTGCCGGTCGTCAGGGTGACCCGGGTGTTTCACGTTTCTATCTGTCGCTTGAAGATGACCTGATGCGTATCTTCGCTGGTGATCGTGTGGTTGCGATGATGCGTGCGATGGGTTTGCAGGAAGATGAAGCCATCGAACATAAGATGGTGTCGCGTTCGATTGAAAATGCACAACGTAAGGTAGAAGCACGTAACTTCGACATTCGTAAGAACCTGTTGAAATACGATGACGTGAATAACGAACAGCGTAAAATCATCTATTCACAACGTGATGAAGTGCTTGCTGAAAATACGCTACAAGATTACATCGAGGAAATGCATCATGAAGTCGTGAAGGGCGTGATTGCTAACTACATTCCACCTGAATCGATTCATGACCAATGGGATATTGAAGGTCTGGAACGTGCATTGCGTGAAGAGCTCGGTATTGATTTACCGGTCAATCAATGGCTGGAAGAAGACCGTCGTTTAGATGAAGAGGCGTTGGTAGAACGTATTTCTGACGAAATTGTTACACGCTATCGCAATCGCCGTGAACAAATGGGGGATGAATCAGCAGCCATGCTGGAACGTCACTTTATGTTGAGTGCTTTGGATCGCCACTGGAAAGATCATCTTGCAGCGATGGATTACTTGCGTCAGGGTATTCACCTGCGTGGTTATGCGCAAAAGAACCCTGAACAGGAATACAAGAAAGAAGCCTTTAATCTGTTTGTAAACATGCTGGCTATCATTAAATCCGATGTAATTACAGATCTTTCACGTGTGCATGTTCCTACAGCTGAAGAACTGGCTGAAATGGAAGCACAGCAACAGGCTCAAGCAGAAGCAATGAAGTTGAATCTGACTCATGCAGAATTTGATAATTTGTTAGCCGCCGATTTAACCGGTACTGAAACTGTAGAAGTTGAGTCAGGCTTTAGTCCAGCTGAGCAGACATTTGCACCGCCTGCAAGCCGTAATTCGCCTTGTCCATGCGGTTCAGGTTTAAAATACAAGCAATGTCACGGTAAAATTTAATTTTTATCTTAATCATTCAGCCACTTTATATATTTCCCTCCGGATTTGAATCGATAAAGTGGTTTTTTTATTGCAACAAAATAAGAGTTTATTTTTGCAAGATGTGAATATGTTTGCAGAGCACTAAATTAAGTGGTATTTAGTGCATATTGATGAATATTGAGTAGCGGAAAAGATAATGAAAAAAGTATTACAACCATTGATGATTTTAGCTTTAATTATTCCTGGTTTGGCTTTTGCAAATGAGTCATCAAAAAAGACAGCGGCCAATGTTGTTAAAGATGAAAACACTACGGTTATGAGTCCACGTACCGGAATTCGCTATAGTTTTGCAAATCCGCAACAACGTCCAGTGGTGTTAAAAACTACAGCAATCACCCCTGCAAATGCAGCGAATGCAAACCGCATTGTGGCATCAAACCCGGCTTTATCTGCGGCAAGTCAGGAAAAAGCCAAACAGGTACTGTTGTCGGAATCGGCTCAGTTGGCTTCCAACTAAATCTGATATATTGCTAAAACCAGTCTGTGGACTGGTTTTTTTGTGCCTGAAAATGTCAAACTGATAAAAAATAAATCAAACAAAGTGTTCTGCTCGATTTTTTACTGAATTTCTACTAAGCTGTCTTTTTATCACGAACTTATTTGGAAGTTTAAAAATGGCGGTGGGTGACTTAACAATGCCACAGATGCATGTGGTTAAAGGTGTAAAAATTGGTTCAGCTGAAGCATATGTACGCTATCAGAACCGACGTGACCTCGTTATTTTTGAATTTGCTGAAGGTTCAAATGTGGCTGGTGTATTTACCCAAAATGCATTCTGCGCAGCACCTGTACATGTGTGTAAAGCCCATTTGCAAGTAGGTAATCCACGTTATCTGGTCATTAATACCGGGAATGCCAATGCAGGGACTGGTAAAATCGGTATGGCAAATGCGCAAGCAACCTGTGCGAAACTGGCTGAACTTGCCGGCGTAGCTGCTAGCGAAATTTTACCTTTTTCAACCGGTGTGATTGGCGAGCAGTTGCCTATTGAGCGTTTGGTAAATGGCTTGCAGCCTGCTTTAGACTCTTTAAAAGAAGATGCTTGGTTAGATGCGGCAACAGGTATCATGACCACGGACACACTGCCTAAAGGGGCATCAGAACAGTTTGAAATGGATGGCGTGACTTATACCATGACCGGTATTTCTAAGGGTGCCGGCATGATTCGTCCAAATATGGCGACCATGCTCAGCTATGTTGCGACCGATGCACCCATCAGCCGTGAACTGGTACAGCAGCTATTAAAAACCACGGTGAATGTTTCATTTAACCGTATTACCGTAGATGGTGATACCTCAACCAATGACTCCTGTATTTTTGTGGCAACAGGTCAGGCAGGCGGTACTGAAATTGCCTCAACTGATGATGCACGTTATGCAGTAGTTCTGGATGTTTTGACCCGTGTTATGAAACGCTTGGCTCAACTGATTGTACGTGATGGAGAAGGGGCGACCAAATTCATTACTGTTGCAGTTGAAGGTGGAGCAGATACCCAAGAATGTTGCGATGTAGCGTATAGTATTGCCCATTCTCCACTGGTGAAAACTGCAATTTTCGCCTCAGATCCGAACTGGGGACGTATTCTTGCTGCGATTGGTTATGCCGGTGTTAAAAATTTAGACGTTGAAAAAATCCAGGTTTGGTTAGATGATGTACAGATCTGTAAAGATGGTGGTGCGGCAGCGGACTATACGGAAGAAGCTGGTGCACGCGTGATGTCTCAGGCTGAATTGACCATTCGGGTCGATTTGGGACGAGGTCAGGCAAAAGATACTGTTTATACCTGTGATCTGTCTTATGACTATGTCAAGATTAACGCGGATTACCGTTCGTAAAATTAAAATTGAGTGACAAAGCCTCCGTTGTGAGGCTTTTTTAGCATTCAATCAATCGGCAAAGGGCTGGTGAATGAGCAAATTGCCCCCATATCATCAGTGACTTGAGTACGCTTGTGTTAGGGCAAGCATGAAGATAGAGAAGACGTTGTTATGAATGATGCGACCAATTTAATTGCCAATGACGCAAAATCGATTGTGCAGGCGCATTTAGATCGTTTAGGCGAACCTAAAGATATTCATTTAAGTGATGAGGTCAAACAGGAGAAGTTTGCACAAATTCTGGCAGAACTCAAAAAACGTGATGCTGTCCTTGTCGCTCACTACTATTGTGATCCTGAAGTGCAAGAAATTGCTGAATTGTCTGGCGGTTGTGTTTCTGATTCCCTTGAAATGGCACGTTTTGGTCGTGACCATCCTGCCAAAACCTTGGTGGTCGCTGGGGTGAAATTCATGGGGGAAACAGCAAAAATTCTTTCTCCTGAAAAAACCGTACTCATGCCAACTCTAGAAGCGACTTGTTCGCTGGATTTGGGCTGTCCAGTCGACGAATTTACTGCATTCTGCGATGCCCATCCGGATCATACCGTGGTGGTCTATGCCAATACCTCTGCTGCAGTCAAGGCACGCGCAGACTGGGTGGTGACCTCAAGTTGTGCTGTGGAAATTATTGAGCATCTCGATAGCCTGGGTGAAAAGATTATTTGGGCACCGGACCAGCATCTGGGGCGTTACATACAGAAGAAAACTGGTGCAGACATGCTGCTTTGGGATGGGGCTTGTATTGTGCATGAAGAATTTCGTGCGCGCGGTATTGCCAGTATGAAAGCATTGTATCCGGATGCAGCCGTATTGGTCCATCCGGAATCACCAGAGTCAGTGGTGGATATTGCTGATGCTGTGGGAAGTACCTCTCAACTGATTAAAGCAGCACAGACGCTTCCGAATGAACGTTTAATCGTTGCAACCGACCGCGGCATTTTTTACAAAATGCAACAAGCCGTTCCAAACAAGATTTTGATTGAAGCTCCGACAGCGGGTGAAGGGGCGACCTGTCGCTCATGTGCGCATTGTCCGTGGATGGCCATGAATGAGTTAGATGCAATTTTAGAAGTTTTACAAAAAGGTGATCAAGAAATACAAGTTGATCCTGTACTTGCAGAACGCGCTAAATTGCCACTTGATCGTATGTTAAGCTTTAGTGCGAGTCTAAAACGTTAATTTTGATCAAAAAATATCTAAAATGCTTGATAAATAAGCGGTTGAAGTGGTTTTTTAAGTTTTTTTGAATATAGGTGTTGACGTCTCTTGGCGTCACGCCTAAAATGCACCCCGTACCGCACGATGTGCGATACACTAAAAGCTGAGATGAACGGAGTATGGCGCAGCTTGGTAGCGCATCTGGTTTGGGACCAGAGGGTCGTAGGTTCGAATCCTACTGCTCCGACCAATTCTTCAAGGCAAGTATCGCATGATAGTAATATCATCGGTCATGCGCCTGTAGCTCAGTTGGATAGAGCATCCGCCTTCTAAGCGGATGGTCACAGGTTCGAATCCTGTCAGGCGCGCCATTTGGTAGTCTGGTATTTAGAGCCAAAATGTTGTAACGGTGGATGTAGCTCAGTTGGTAGAGCCCCGGATTGTGATTCCGGTTGTCGTGGGTTCGAATCCCATCATTCACCCCAATTTCGGAGTATGGCGCAGCTTGGTAGCGCATCTGGTTTGGGACCAGAGGGTCGTAGGTTCGAATCCTACTGCTCCGACCATTTTAAGTCTAAACTTAAAAATAAATGATCCGCTTAAATGCGGTTTTTTTATGCCTGAAATTTGATAATAACATTCAACATTCAACATTCAACATTCAACATTCAACATTCAACATTCAACATTCAACATTCAACATTCAACATTCAACATTCAACATTCAACATTCAATATGGCTTGAGCAATATTGAATCTTTGTGGTCTACAGTTTAAAAGTAATGTGATTGCTCTTACTCGGTGTATAGCACCAATTGAGGTGGCGATCTTATTTGAAATCTAGATTGAATTGCATTCAACAAAATAGAAATCTCAAAATTAAAATACTTTCTTATGTGGAGTTTATGGATAAGTAATTTTATTTTTAAATTAGGTCATACTTTTTTGCTTTGATTATTCTTTTGTCTAAATAAGCTGTATTTAAGTGCTGGCTATAATTTAAGAATTAAATGAGTTCATAGGAATATAAAAAAAAGAAGGATGAAATAATTCATTAAATGTTAGGGATGCAAAAATTATGGGCTTTGCTTTTTTGGGTGTTAAGCAGAAAAGTGTTGTTAATTTAAACTTAAAAATAAAAAATCACTCCATTTGTATAATAAGTAAACAGTCGTGATATTTTTGTTGAGTTATTTAAAAAAAGGAGTTGCATTGGGTTTGGAATGGTGTAGAATGCACATCCATCGGCGGTGATGAAGATTAAAACTTCTGATAAAACAGCAACTTAGCACGAAGTGTTAAGATTGGGTTTTAGAAAGAAAGTTTAAAATA
>NZ_JBIQOC010000073.1:0-23403 GCF_044130295.1 Acinetobacter uliginosus
AAATTATTTAGACCAATGATCAAAAACTTCATTGATGACTTTATTCTCGATAAAAATCATCTGCTACCACAGAGAATCTATAAATAATAGTGCGTAAGTCCTATTTTAATAATAATAACTTGAAAAATTGTAACTAATTATACAAATGTATATTTAAATTTTGATCATCTTTGCCATAGGAAATATGACATTGAATTTTCTGGTCAATAAAGCGGTAGCCAAAATAAAGAAATTGAGCAGTTTTGCCTAAAATGAAAAATAAATTGCCAGTGAGGTTAATAGAGGGTGTTTTTATGTAATGAAAACACCCATTTCACATACATGAAATGGGTGTTTGATCTGTAGTGATTTCTGAATAAAACGCTTAAGAACCGGAAATTTTTAAGCCCGATAACCAGGAACGCAGCGATGCTGGTTTTAACGGTTTTTTCAGCAGCACAATATTGAGATCTTTCAAATGCTGTGGCAGTTCAGGATCGGAATCTGCGGTAATCAATGCCACAGGAACCTGTTCCTGACGGTTGGCCAAAATGAAATCCAGACCAATTTTATTGTTGTTCAGGTGCTGATCGACCAGCCAGACCTGAATATTTTCTTGCTGGATCAGCTCTAGGGCCTGTTCGGGTTCAGTGGCTTTAAAGACCTGATAACCCCATTTGGTCAGTAAGGTCGTCATCCCTTCCAGAATGGTTTCATCATTATCTAGGCATAGAATCTTGTAGGCCTTGCTTTTCAGTGGGGTGGCCTGTACAGGTGCTGCCACGACTTTAGGTGCATCCACGATTGGCACTTCAATCATAAAACACGAGCCCTTGCCATATTCAGAATAGACATGTACCGGGTAGTCCAGCAGGCTGGTCATACGCTGCACAATCGCCAGGCCCAGTCCCAGTCCTTGCTCGCCCCAAGGCGAAGTATGGCCACAGCGTTCAAATTCCTGAAATAGTTTAATGCGCTGTTCTTCGGCAATCCCGGGGCCGGTATCCCAAACCCCAATCCGGATATGGCGTGGTTTTTCGCTAGAGCGAAGTACCCCCACCACAACCTTGCCTTTAGCGGTATAGCGCAGGGCATTGCTGACAAAGTTTTGAATAATCCGGCGAATCCACTGTGGATCGGTGTCGATCCAGAACTGTGCATCATGCACGCTGAATTTAATGCCACGTTGTGCAGCAATAGATTTAAATTGCAGTTCCAGATCACTTAACAGGTCATGTAAGGGATAAGGCTGACGTTTCGGCTGGATGGTACCACCTTCGAGACGGGCAATGTCCAGCAGGGCAGACAGCATGCTTTCCGCACCATGCAAGGCACGGTCCAGCTGTTGCAGGGTTTTACGGTCTTCATCTGACTGTACGCTTTGTTCTAAAGCGGTACTGAACAGGCGTGCGGCATGCATTGGCTGCAACAGGTCGTGACTGGCTGCTGCAATGAAACGGCTCTTGGACATGTTGGCACGGTCAGCCTGTTCACGGGCGAGTTGCTGCTCGGAAAGTGCATCGGCCAGCTGTTGGGTGCGGTCTTGTACCCGCGCTTCAAGTACGGCCTCATTTTCACGGAAAGCGGTAATATCGGCAAAGGTGGTGACGAAGCCGCCGCCTTCAATCGGATTACCGCGCATCTGGATGACGCGGCCATCTTTACGGATCCGTTCAAATTCATGCGCACTGCCCATGGCCATCCAGTGAATCCGTTTGCGCACGTGTTCTTCGACCGAACCCGGCCCGCATTCACCGCGCTCGGCGTTATAACGGATCAGGTCGGCAATCGGACAGCCGACATAGACAATATCTTTAGGATAATCAAAAAGTTTAAGGTATTGATTGTTCCAGGCCACCAGACACATGTTTTCATCGACTACGCTGACCCCCTGGGTCATATGGTCAATCATGGTCATGATCAGGTTCTGGTTAAAGCGTTGCCATTGTGAGGCCTGATCCAGAATATTGGCGACCTGACCGAGTGCCAGACCATTATTCACCATCGCGGTGGTGAGCAGGGTACGCGCCGAAGCAGCACCAATGGTTCCGGCCAGATACTGTTCTGTAAAACGCCACCACATGCCATTGGCATTGCTGTTTTCATTCAGGATCACGTTGTTTTGCGCACAGAACTGCTGAAAGGCATGAGTGGCCGGTCCTTCACCGGTAATCCTTTTGGCCAAGGTAATTAAATCGCCCACTTTCAGGCGGGCAACATCCTGGTGAGAGTAATTGATTTCACTTGAGGCATTGTGGGTCGGCAAAGGTTTGGTTTCATAATAGAAGAAACTTTCCGCCTGAATTTGCTCGGCAATACTGGGACGGAAAATTCGTGACACCCACACATACAGCACGATATTCAGACCCAATGCCCAGGTCACGCCATGGGTGAGGGGAGCAAAAGACTGAAAACCAAACAGCGCTTCGGGGCGTAACCAGTCCATGCCTAAAGGTCCTGCAAGCAGGAACAGCTGGCTAAAATGGCTGTATTCAGCAGGCAGGCTGCGCAGTACGGTAGGCAACAGCAAGGTATAGGCCCACATGACAAAACCGGCAATCAGACCTGCATATACGCCCTGTTTACTGCCACCACGCCAGTACAGACCACCAATCAAGGCTGGAGCAAATTGTGCCACGGCACTGAAGGCCAGCAAGCCAAATACTGAAAGCTGGTCGATGTCATTAAAGAAATGGAAAAACAGGAAACCCAGCAACATGACCGCTAAAATACACACCCGGCGGGTAAATTTCAGCACCAGAGGCAGACGTTTGTCATGACGCGAAAGTATGCCGGTACGCCATAAGGCAGGCATAATCAGGTCATTACTGAGCATAATCGACAAGGCGACTGAAGAGACCAACAGCATTCCCGTAGAAGCAGAAAAACCACCCAGGAAAGCCAAAAGTGTCAACCACTCCTGATCATAACTGAGCGGCAAGGACAGTACAGCGACATCAGGAATCGCAAGAAAATGTGGTGCAGCATGCAAGGCCCAGCTGGCAATTGGAATAATCGCCACTGTGGTCAGAATCAGATAAGTGGCAAACCAGCGACGTGCACCGCGAATATGTTTTTCATCCCGCAGTTCAACCACCGCGACATGGAATTGTCGTGGTAAGCAGATAATCGCCAAGGCTGCGAGTAAGGTTTGCACCCAGAACGTTTCGGGAACACCAAACAGCTGAACCTGTTTAAAGGTTTCTGCGACATCCGTGGAAATTTGCCCCAGGTTTTCGGGGGCATCAAAGACAAAGAACAGGGCCACACACAGCAGGGCAAACAGTTTGACAAAAGACTCAAATGCCACGGCTAGCATTAAACCGCCATGCTGTTCGGTATTGGCAATTTGTCGGGTACCGAACAGCATGGCCAGAATGGCTAAAATTCCAGTCAAAAACAGCACACTATTGGTGGTGCTTTGTATGCCGGTATTCTGTTGCAACACTACAGCAGCACTCAAAGCGATGGCTCTGAGCTGCAAGGCTAAATAGGGAATAATCGCGATGACTGCCAGAATGGTGACCAAAGATGCCAGAGGGCCGCTTTTGCCATAACGTGCAGCCACAAAATCTGCAATGGAAGAAATGGCATGATGCTGCCGCACACGTCCCAAACGGCGCCAGATATCATAACCCACACCGACAAAAATCAGGGGCCCAAGGTAAATGGGCAGGAAGATAATGCCTTCACGCACCGCAGCCCCGGTTGCACCGTAAAATGTCCAGGATGAGCAATATACCCCTAAGGTTAGACTAAAGAGAAACATGCGACCGCGGGTACTTAGGCGACTGGCGTGTTTTTCACCAAAAAATGCACAGATAAAGAGTAACGCGATATAAAGGGCGAGCACGCCGATAATGAGCCAACTATTCATATTGCCTACAGCATAAATTTATGTCGTAATAATAACCTATCTAGTAATCTTGCCGCTTTAATTGATCAAAATTTAACACCAAAGTAGTAATTACAAGAACCTAATAAGATTGTTAAGTTAGATAACGAAATAATTCGAATTAAAAAAATCACCTATGGCTGGGTGCACACAGGAGCATGATTATGGATGAGGCACATGTAGAACGTATTCTACAGAATCCCAAATTTAAAGAAATGGTCAGCAGAAAAAGCAGATTAAGTTGGACATTAACAATCATCATGTTGATTGTGTATGTCGGCTTTATGCTTTTAGTTGGTTATAACAAAGAATTCTTAATGAGTTCGGTTGGCGGCGGCGTTACCACTTTGGGTATGCCGCTCGGCTTGAGCATTATTGTATTGTCTTTCATTTTATGTGGTGTTTATTCGTATATTGCAAACAATAAACTGGATGCATTAAATGAAGAAGCGATGCGAGAAGTTGCAGCAATTGCGAATGAGAAAGGACAGTAATTAGATGAAATGGAATTCATTGAAAGCGAAAGCAGTTGCTGCTTCTACGCTACTGATGTCAGGTATGGCAATGGCTAGTCCAGATTTGGGTGCTGCTGAACAGCAAGCAACCAACTGGCATGCAATTATTATGTTCGCGATTTTCGTGGGCTTCACCTTGCTGATTACCAAATGGGCAGCAAGACAAACCACCAGTACTGCAGATTTCTATACTGCGGGTGGCGGTATCTCAGGTTTCCAGAATGGTCTGGCGATTGCCGGTGACTATATGTCAGCAGCATCATTCCTGGGTATTTCCGCAATGGTATTCAGCTCAGGCTTTGACGGTTTGCTTTACTCACTAGGTTTCATGGTGGGCTGGCCAATCGTATTGTTCCTGGTCGCAGAGCGTTTACGTAACCTGGGTAAATTCAACTTGTCTGACGTGGTTTCATTCCGTCTGGAAGAAAAACCGGTACGTACTTTGGCAGCTCTTAGCTCTTTGGTTGTTGTTGCCTTTTATCTGATTGCTCAGATGGTAGGTGCAGGTCAGCTGATCAAATTATTATTTGGTCTGAACTACAACATTGCTGTCGTGATTGTGGGCCTTTTGATGATGGCTTACGTAATCTTCGGTGGTATGCTGGCAACCACTTGGGTACAGATCATCAAAGCGGTGATGTTACTTTCAGGTGCAACTTTCATGGCTTTCATGGTAATGAAAGGCGTGGGCTTCAGCTTCACCAACATGTTTGAACAATCGATTCAGGTATTCTCTAAAGTACATGAAATCAGCCTTGCAGAAGCAGGCAATATCATGGGCCCAGGTAAACTGGCAGCGAACCCGATTGATGCGATTTCTTTGGGTCTGGCATTGATGTTTGGTACTGCTGGTCTTCCACATATCCTGATGCGTTTCTTTACCGTAAAAGATGCTAAAGAAGCACGTAAATCAGTGGTTGTGGCTACAGGTTTCATCGGTTACTTCTATCTTTTAACTTTCATCATTGGTTTCGGTGCGATCCTTTACGTATCAAACAACCCGCAATTCATTGATGTGGCGAAAATGGCTGTAACTGGCAAGCTAGAACTTGTTGGTGGTAACAACATGGCTGCGGTTCACTTGGCTGATGCTGTTGGCGGTGACTTGTTCATGGGCTTCATTTCAGCAGTAGCATTCGCAACGATTCTTGCGGTGGTCGCTGGTTTGACATTGTCTGGTGCTTCAGCAATTTCACACGACTTGTATGCAAACGTATTCAAGAAAGGCCAAACTACACCTGAATCTGAACTACGTATGTCTAAAATTGCAACTCTAGGTCTTGCGATCTTTGCGATGATTTTAGGTATCCTGTTCGAGAAACAAAACGTTGCCTTCATGGTAGGTCTCGCATTCTCGGTTGCTGCATGTGCGAACTTCCCGGTACTGGTACTGTCAATGTTCTGGAAAGGCTTGACCACTCGTGGTGCAGTAGCTGGCGGTGTTGCAGGTCTTGTTGCTGCAGTAACTCTAATTGTACTGTCTAAAGCGGTTTGGGTAGATACTTTGGGTGTTTCTGAGACACCAATCAACCCATTCAATGGTCCAGCAATCTTTGCAATGCCATTATCGTTCCTATGCTGCTGGTTATTCTCTGTGACTGACAGTTCGGCACGTGCGCATGCAGAACGCAAAGCTTTCGATGCACAGTATGTACGTTCACAAACAGGTATTGGTATCTCTGGTGCATCAGATCACTAAGATACAGTTACTTTAAAAAAAGCCCCATCAGGGGCTTTTTTTATGACTTTAGCAAATGGACACAACGTGATTGCAAGGCTGGGCTTCGGTTCTCAATCCTATTGTTAGAATGGATGAGACTCTCTTTTATCAAACATAAATCTGGCAAAGAAGAGGGCGACTTTTATCATTTTTCTACAAATGTTTCACTTGCAGCTTCAAGCATTCATGCTAAGTTGATTAAAAGAAACATAAAAAATTCAGGCATAAAAAAGCAATATTCTGGAGCAGTACATGCAGGCGATTATGGATGTGTGGAAGGTATTTCGCGTATTGCCTTCAGCTTGGCTACTTTTATTACAATTTATTATTTTAATTCTGTCGGTTGCCGTCAATTACAGCACGCCTTACCGTACGCTCAGCTGGCTACTGGGGGTGCTGGTTTTACTGGTGATTGCCAAAGTCATTCGGCAAACACCGATGTTTACCATTTTGGGCTTAAGTTTTGTCAGTGGTGCCGTGATTTTTTCTTCTCTGATTATATTAGGTATAAAAAATCCATGGCTACAAGTCATTGCCCATGGTTTTGAAGCAGCAGCTTACTTTAGCGCGGCCTACGGTTTGTTGCGTTATATGTTTGAAGACCGCTATTTAACCCGAGATGAACTGTTTGCTGCAGGTGCGGTATTTACCTTGCTGGCCTGGGCATTTGCTTTTTTATATAACGTTTGCCAGCTGTTAGTGCCAGGCAGCTTTCAGAACCCCAATGTTACAGGTTTACAAAGCTGGCTTGATTTATTGTTTTTGAGTTTTAGTTTGCAGTCTGCAACCGGCTTATCGGATTTAATGCCCCTAAGTGCCCCCGCACGGGTACTGGCACTACTGCAAATGTTTTCCGGGGTTATGTATCTTGCCCTCATTGTTTCACGCTTGATAGCCTTGCAATATATTGCCCATTTACCCAAGCATTCTAAAGATAAAGACCAATAAAAAAGGACGCATAAAGCGTCCTTTTTTGAATTCTTTTTTTTATTAAAAATTAGAAACGGAATTTAGCATTAACGCCTACAGTTTGCGTATCAAGCGCAAGTTGTTCAGCATTCGCATTTACGTAAGAAGCGCCCACTGCAACAGCAGGAGTGATGAAGTAATTTACGTTCGCACCCCAAGCTGAGTCTGGTGTATCAGCAAAGCTAGATTCCATGTAAGATGCGCCAACGCTTAATTTAGGTGTAACAAAAAGAGTTGTACCTAGGTTATAAGCAGTATCTTCACCGTAAACTAAACCAGATTCAAAACCGATTGACATGTTTGTACCATCAATTGCACCAACGTATTTGGTACGTGCAGTGATCGCATCTTGGTCTTGATCAATCGTGTCAGATTCAAAACCAGCTTTAACAATACCGTTTGAAAGGATGTTGAAAGCGTCAAGAGAAGCTTGATCGGCAACGCTCGTATAACCTACTGCAACCAAGAAATTAGGCGCAGCAAATGCACCAAGTTCTAAGGCATAACGGTCGCCATTGCCGTCTGGATTACCCGCTTTGTTATCAGCGATTGTATGGCTGTAAGAAGCGCTTGCATATGCAGGAACAACTTGAGTCGGGATATAAGCTTCACCTTTTACACCAAAAGTATGGTGTACAGTGCGGTTACCAAATTCTTGTCCGTCTTCGCCATAGTTATAAGCAACAGATACGTTAGACGCTTGGTTTAAGAAAGCTGCTTCAGCCAATGGGCCTTTAGAAGAGTCAATATCTTTAAGGTAATAAGTACCTTGCAAACCACCGATGAAATCTTTGTCATTTGCTGTGGTGTCGATGTATTCAGACTGACCTTGTACTTCTACTTGATATGCTTGAGCACCGGTCATGGCTAATAATAAAGCAGTGGCTAAACCGAGTTTTTTCATATTAATTTCCAGTTCTATTTTCTATTGCAGGTGAATTAAACTACTTTCATTGTATTGTAACAAAACATTAAGTCAATGAACTAAAAGAATATTATTTTGTTGTTTTTTTTGTTATATATAATGTAATTGGTTGAAAAAAGTACGATTAAACTGTGTCAGGTCAACTTGAAAAATTTGTTTTTAGAACAAATGAATATGAATATTTTTAAAGCTTATTTTTTCAGAAATATGCAAAAAAATAAGGGCTTTGTATAATGTTAAATTGGATTAAATTTAAAAATTAATTGTAAAATCCAATTGAAATATACTTTATTGCATGATCTGTATGGCATTTTAAGGATATTCATTTGATTCTAATAATAAAATTCACCTAAAATGGGATGGTATTGATTGAAAAATGCACAAATTGTAATTTATTTAGTGCAAATATCGTGCTTTTGTGATGAATTTTAAATCTTACTGTTTTGATAGGCTTTACTTTTATAACAGTTTTTACGATAATGTATCTATCAATTCATACTACATTGCAATAATGTGATGATGATCTGATTCTCCATAAACAAGTTTTTGTTTTATATGCCCAACTTTCCCCAAGGTTGGGTTTTTTTTATGTCAGAAAAATATTGCAGTTGGCTGCGAAATAAAAACAGGCAATAAAAATGGAAGCATAATCATATTAATAGCAAAACTTGTTTTTAGTCATTAGAGAGTGAATCCTTAAGTAGAAACCCTAGAATTAATTTTTATTGCACTAATGTGGTGCTTAATTTGGAGTGAGGGATTAGATTTTTCTTGAAATTTAAGTATAAAAAACCCCAATTTTCAAAGAAAACTGGGGTTTTTCGCCAAAATCTTCGGAAAAATTAAAAAATCTGCTGAGAATATATTTAATTTGCCCTAATGCAGTGCATTATGCACTTATTTGTGGCATATGTAAATATTTTCTTATCATGCAAGTAGCAATATTTAGATAAGCAGCTAATTGAAACAATATAAATTGGGGGGCTTCCTAGAAATAGTCCTGCATTATTTTGTCGAGATCTTTAAGGGAAACAGGATTTTCTATTTAAGCGGCTTGCTTAACTGCAATTTAATTTATAGATATGCAAAATTTTTAATTGCACTCAATGAAAAGCAGGTTGCGACTATCTGAAGGAAAGAATAAAAATTAAGTTGAAACTCTACAGATATGCACTGGATCTTAAAGCTTTATTAAAGAATTTAGATTTTTTTTTAACTTTTATTTGAGAAAATATTATAAGTGGTTGATAGAATGCAGATATTTAAAAATATTGATTAATTTTTAACTCTTTTTAGATCAAAATCGTGTAATATATTTATATATAATTTGAGTATGATCACAGGTCATTTGGTGTGTATGGTGAGTAATTAATTTATGTATAAATTACGCTCGGAACATATCAGCCGGCGACTGTTTTGGTCGATGATCATTATCGCACTGTCTCTTTTGTTTTTATCTGTTCCCTTAATTGTCAGTAGTTATCAGAGCTATCAGAAAGCAGATCGTGCCTTAACTGAAATTTCTGCGCTTCGTGCTGTAGCTGATTTAGCCAATAAAATTTCCCGTGAACGGGCACCTGCTAATAAGGTGATGTCGAGTAGTGCTGTTGAACTCGAAGAAAATATAAAAGAATTACAAGCTTACCGGAAAGAAGTAGATCTGCAGATTGAGCAGACAAGTGCAATTTTAGCTGCCGCAGGTTTTTCTGTGCAGGCTCAAGCCTTATCTTCTCATGTAAAAGGGGCTTTGGCTCAAGGTCGTCATGCGGTTGATGTTTATAGTGCCTTGCCGCGATCTGAACGGAGTGCAAGACAGCTGGATCAGGCGATTCAGCAAATGTTTAAGGCATGGGATAGTTGTAAAGGAATTATAGAAAATGTATTGGTGCATTCTGAAGCTAAAGGAACTTCAGTCTCAGACTACTATACGCTGATTTTAATTTTGGCTGATTTACGTGATCAGGCTGGTCGAACTGCCTCTAATATTATGGCAGCAGTGACTTTTAATGAAAAAATCCCCGAAGATAACTTGGCGCGGTCATTGCAGACGCAACATCAGGCCCATTATTTATGGGCTTTAGTGAATACCATACAGCCTGAGCAGGATAAAACCCCAGAATATCTAGCTTTGCATCAGCAGGTAAAAGCACAGTTTTTAGATCAAGGTATTCCAATAATTACTCGCCTGATGAATGAAAGTATACATAATCAGACCTATTCATTGACCGGTACGCAACTCACAGAAGCAATGGTTGATAAATTCCTGACAGTAGTCAATCTGCAAAGCTATATTCTGGATTACAGTGTTACGGTGGCTCAAACCCAGAAGAAACAAGCCCAGCAAAAACTGATTTTAACCTTACTGGTGGCGCTGATCTGTTTGGTCGCAGTTTCTTTTACCATGATCTATGCGCGTAATCATGTTTTTATACCGTTACTTAAGGCCAGAAATACCATTCTTCGACTGGCACAGCATCATGTTATAGAGAGTAAACAGACACCATTATCTACTAAGCCAATCACCTTATTAGACGCCCTTAAAGAATTAAAGCAGGTGCTACAGCAGCGTGATGCACTGGAATTTCAGCTCAGAAATATTGCCAATACGGATAATTTGACTGGTGTATCTAACCGTTTGGCTTTAGAGGAATATATCCGTTATCTGGAGAATAAGCCGAATCAGTTCAAGCACACCGGCTTAATCATTATTGATATCGATGACTTTAAGCATGTGAATGATACTTTTGGGCATATTGTCGGCGATGAAGTCATTAAACTGATTGCAGAAAAATTGCAATTGAATGTAAGAGCTTCGGATTTAATTGTTCGTTATGGTGGTGATGAATTTTTGGTTTTAATCGAGCACATTAATTTTCCGGAGGCTTGGGCTATTGCCAATAAAATTCTTCAGGAGATTAGTAGATCTGAACTGTATATTGCTGAACTAAACCAGAATATTCGTGTTTCTGTTAGTGCTGGAGTAGTGGTAGGGGGAGCATCGTGGATGTCATTACTGGAAAAAGCTGACAAATCATTATTTCAGGCTAAGGCAAATGGTAAAAATGCAGTGGTGGGGTGATGCCACTACTGCATTTTGAATTTTAAATCATTTCTGCTTCTTGAGTATCAACATCTTCTAGATTTATTATTTGGCTATGAACTGTATCATTGCATGTGAGTAAAACTCTCTTTTCTATTTCTAATGATAGCGCTTTGCAACGTTGCTGGATAAAATTTTCATAATCATTAGTCCAAATCCCATAATTATTGATATTGATCAGATGAGTGAGCATATGATTTTGTAAACTAGGGTTTTGCTCTCTAAACTTCGTCATATATTCGGATGGTGCTTTAGCACCAATTTGTCTTTTATTTAAAAAATCATCTACGATTGTAATATTAGCAATATGATTACTTTGAGCTTCTCCAATACCCTTTTTACTTAAATAGGCTTTAGGGAAGAAATGGTGATAATTTCTACTATTAGCTCTATGAAGCCAATCGTTATTAATGTTTACGATAGCCCCATCAATAAATGAAACGGGTCTGTAATAAGCTAATATACATAACATCGCTTTTATATAACTACGACCTGCATTAAAACTACCATTTTTACGTATAAATTCCGGTGAAGTATCAATATACCACTCATATTCTGGTTGTATATTTATCAGAATTAAATCAATTTTTTTAATATCTTGAGCTAATTTACTTTCAACAGAACTTGAATATCTCCCCCCTAAGCTAATCCGCCAAAAAAAATCTTCCAAATATTTCTGTTTTTTATCTAATGGTTTATCTTTGTGGTGATAAAAGAAATAAGCAAAAGGGGCAAGTAATGCATTGTAGGGTAATAACTTTGAAACAGGAATTCGATAATAACCTTTTAAATAATCAACGGCTGCTTCAATTGCTTTAACTACATTATCCCAAATATTAATGAATTGAACTTTTTCCAAACGAAGAATATTTTTTCGGTTACATTCTTTGGTAATAATTAATGAAACTATTTGTAAAACTGTAGCATCAGAAATGGTGTCATATTCCACATTTTTTAATGTAGCAACTAAATTTTGAAATTTTTCGGAAAGGTCAAACTCTTTCTCTGAGTCAAAAGTTTTTGCAACCATAATTTCAAAAAGTGATAATGGTTTACCACCAACATTAATTCGAGTAAAAATTTCAGTTGCCACGTCAATAGAGGCTTCTTTAACTTCTATAAGCGAAAAATTATAACTTTGAATAATTTGTTTATATTCATCAAGTAGTAAATGAAATTTAGAATCATATGTCACTAGAGTAGATAGACCTGAATTAATTAAATCAGTAAGGCTTATATAGGTTTTATCTTCAAAATTAGATATATCTGTAACAACAATTTGTTCTTCAGGACTTGCTGTTAAATTAATAAAAATTTTACTAAAATCATCAGTTTTTGAACCACGGATTATTGTTAAACCTTTTAGTGCGCAGAATAAACTAGTTAGTCTTTGCTGGCCATCTAGAACATATTCTGCAAAATCACCTTCGGGTACAGGAGGGAGGGTTACATTACCTAAATTTTTAACTACTCGTAAACTTTCTTTAGTTTTCCATGTAATGAAAGTACCAATAGGGTAACCTTTTAGAATACTATCAATTAAATTTGCCGCTCTTTCTATACTCCATACGTAGTCACGTTGAAATTGTGGAATTTTGATTAATCCTTTTTCAATATCAGCAAGTAATGTTTTATAAGGTAAGTTTTTAGGTTCAGGTAAATTCATAAGATTAAATTTTAAAAATAAAAAACGGTGAATGAATCACCGTTTTATCATGCATTTAGCTAAAGTAGGAAATTATTTAAGCAAAGGCTTCAAGAACTTCGCTGTATGTGAAACTTTAGATTTCACCACCTGTTCAGGTGTACCTTCTGCAATAATCATCCCGCCGCCAGCACCGCCTTCAGGACCTAGATCAATCACCCAATCTGCGGTTTTAATCACATCCAGATTATGCTCAATCACCACAATGGTATTTCCCTTGTTGCGTAGCTCATGCAGAATGTCGAGTAGCTTGGCAATATCGTGGAAATGCAGACCTGTGGTTGGCTCATCGAGCACATACAGGGTTTTACCGGTATCCCGTTTTGCCAATTCACGTGCCAGTTTTACACGCTGCGCTTCACCACCTGAAAGGGTAGTAGCAGACTGACCCAAGCGGATATAACCCAGACCCACTTGATTTAAGGTCTCCAGACGGCGGTGAATCACCGGAATGGCATCAAAGAAATGCATCGCATCTTCAACCGTCATTTCCAGTACATCAGAAATGTTTTTACCTTTATAGCCGACTTCCAAGGTTTCGCGGTTATAACGCTTGCCATGACAGGCATCACACGGCACATACATATCCGGCAGGAAGTGCATGGCCACCTTGATCATGCCGTCACCTTCACAGGCCTCACAGCGACCTCCTTTCACGTTAAACGAGAAACGACCCGCAGCATAACCACGCGCTTTGGCTTCCGGCGTTTGGGCAAACAGTTCGCGAATCGGCGTGAACAAACCGGTATAAGTCGCAGGGTTAGAGCGTGGCGTACGCCCAATCGGGCTTTGGTCAATATCGACGACTTTATCAAGGAATTGTAGTCCATCAATCGAGTCAAATTTTTCCGCGGTTAACGTGGTTGCACCATTGAGTTGGGTAGCTGCAAGCGGTAACAGGGTACGGTTAATCAAGGTCGATTTACCTGAACCCGATACACCAGTGACACAAGTCATTACGCCTAAAGGAATGGTCAAATCAACATTCTGCAAATTATGACCGGCGGCACCCATCAGCTTGATTTGTTCTTCCGGTTTTGGTGGCTGAGTTCGAACTTTCGGAACCTCAATTTTTAACTTGCCTGAAAGATATTGACCGGTGAGCGAGTTTTCATTGGCCGCCAATTCTTCATAGGTTCCTTCGGCAATCACATGACCGCCATGCACGCCAGCACCCGGACCAATATCAATAATATGGTCGGCTGCACGAATCGCATCTTCATCATGCTCAACCACCAGGACGGTATTACCAAGATCACGCAGGCGAACCAGTGTTTCCAGCAGACGGTCATTATCACGTTGATGCAAGCCGATGGATGGTTCATCCAGCACATACATCACGCCCATCAGGCCGGCACCAATTTGCGATGCCAAACGAATACGCTGTGCTTCACCACCCGATAGGGTTTCGGCAGAGCGCGACAGACTGAGATAATTCAAACCCACTGAAACCAGAAAATGTAGACGTTCGCGGATTTCCTTGAAAATCTTGTCGGCAATTTCGCCTTTGGCACCTTCAAGATTTAAATCTTGATAATAGCTTTCGGCATCGCCAATCGACATTTTGGTAATCTGCGCGATGGTTTTGTCTTTGACACGAACGTTACGCGAGATTTCATTCAGACGTGAACCACCACAGGCATCACAGGCTGCATTGGAAAGATATTGAGCCAAATCATCACGTACATAGTTCGATTCCGTTTCACGGTAACGACGTTCCAGATGTGGCAAAATACCTTCAAAAGGTTGCACCCGGTTATGTTTACGACCGCGTTCATCGATATAACTTAAATCGACTTTCTCCTTACCGGTACCGTAAAGGAATTTTTTCTTGGTATCGGCATCGAGTTCATTCCACGGCGTATCTAAAGAAAAGCCAAAATGGGCGGCGACTTTTTCAATCATGCTGTAGTAATAAGGACGCTGTCTGTCCCAGCCACGAATCGCACCCTGGCTAATCGAAATTTCAGTATTGGGAATCAGCTTTTCTGCACTGAAATGGCTACGCGTACCTAAACCATCACAGACCGGGCATGCCCCAAAGGGATTATTGAAGGAGAACAGGCGTGGTTCCAGTTCGGCAACCGCACGGTCACATTCCGGACAGGAGTGCTTGGCAGAGAATACCCGTTCAGGTTGCTCGCCTTTCATCCAGGCCAAAATGGCAATATCACCGCCCAGGCGCAGCGCAGTTTCAAAGGATTCGGCAATCCGGTTACCCAAGTCATCACGTACTTTAAAACGGTCAACCACCACTTCAATGGTGTGCTTTTTCTTTTTGTCCAGTTCTGGTGGAGTATCAATTTCAACAATTTCACCATCCACACGCGCACGGACAAAGCCCTGACTTTGCAGCTGTTCAAACAGGTTGCTGTATTCACCTTTACGCTCACGCACCACAGGGGCCAGCAGCATCAAGGCTGTACCTTCTTCCAGACTTTTTACCGCATCGACCATTTCTGATACGGTTTGTGCCACCATCGGCAAGTCATGTTCAGGGCAATAGGGTGTGCCGACACGGGCATATAGCAGACGTAAATAGTCGTAAATTTCCGTGATTGTTCCCACAGTTGAACGCGGGTTATGGCTGGTCGATTTCTGCTCGATGGCAATGGCCGGACTTAAACCTTCAATCGAGTCGACTTCCGGTTTTTCCATTTGCGAAAGGAACTGGCGTGCATAAGCAGACAGTGATTCCACATAACGGCGTTGACCTTCAGCATATAAGGTATCGAAGGCGAGGGATGACTTACCTGAACCCGAAAGTCCCGTAATCACCACAAACTTGTCGCGTGGAATATCGAGAGACACATTTTTCAGGTTATGGGTACGTGCACCTCGAATACGGATGTGACTTTGGCTCATGCAATGATCCTAGAAAATTCATCAAAAACCTATATATGATAGCGCATGAAAAATGTTCAAGCTGTATTAAAAAGAATTTAAACGACATTTTGTGTCGGACTGGTCAATGATTGAAACTCAATGCATGGAAATGGTCTTTCTCTGTACCTGCAAGTCATAGATTTAGATATTGAAATTCAGTATTTCGACTAATTCACCGTTAAAATACAAAATATCGTCTGAAAAATAAAAAACGGAAATCTCATGATTATTACAAAAGTTATGATCGCCCTGATTGCTGGGTTGCATCTCTATATTTTAATTTTGGAAATGTTTTTGTGGGATAAACCTCTGGGCATGAAAGCCTTTGGCAATACTGCGGAAAAGGCAAAACTGACCAAGGTGCTGGCACAAAATCAGGGTCTGTATAATGGTTTTTTAGCCGCAGGCCTGATCTGGTCGTTACTTGCGCCTGTAAGCTATGCACCTGCACTGGCGAATTTCTTTTTGGCTTGTGTGCTGGTTGCTGGGATTTATGGCGGTATTACCGCAAGTAAAAAGATTATTTATATTCAGGCATTGCCTGCACTGCTGGCTTTGATTGTGCTGAACTTAGTTTAAGTAAACGATATTTTGCAGCTTAGACTATGCGGCTTAATCAATTGATCAGTTCGGATGGGTCGGGATGCTGGCTTTATTTTTGAAATATATTTTAGGGCAGCGGTTGTACTTATTATTTTCCTTCTGTCCAAGAATAAAGCGTTTTATATCGCCGGTCTGGTGTCACTCTTTTCGACTTTTGCTTTAATCGCCCATGTGATTGTGTCGCAACAGTAGGGTGCAGAAGCTTTGCGTAAAATGGCATTATTGGGTTTATGGTCTTTAATTCCCTATGCCATTTATCTGCTGATGGTTTATATGCTGGCAAGCAAAATGTTGATGTGATCCTGTTTAGGCATAGCAACGCTTTGCTGGATTGTGGCTGCGGCAGGGCTGATTTATGGCTGGCAGATGTTTCAGCAGTAATGATTTAATAAACAAAAATTAAAGCATCAAAAATATTTGCTATCGTGGAATAGCCATTCGCAACTGTTCGAGGCATGAGGTGTATACACCGCAAGATTTAATAAGTAATGTTTCTGCGAAAAATTTTATATTTTTCGGTAATCGACGAGTTTTGCGAATGGCAAATGCCTTTGGTTACTTTGGGCGAAACCAAAGTAACGAATGAGCTGTTTCAATTTATGTTATAGCTGTAAGACTCCGCCGAAAAGAAATAGGTATTTTGGATTAATCATCCACACCTAACCACTGTCTTTGATCATAAGCGCTATCCCAGAACAGCCATTCCAGTTTGGCAGCCGTGGTATAGGCAAGATGCATTTTCTCTAAAGTATCTGCATCACAACGAGCAGCTACGCTATCAACCGTCGCAATTACGTTAGCAACGGCCTGATTAAATTCCTCGCCTGCATAGGTATCAATCCAGGCCTGATAAGGATTATTGGGAATGGAATGCTGAACAATCGCTTTGCCCACTTCGGCATAAATCCAGAAACAGGGCAGTAAAGAAGCCAGAACCACCGGATAGCTTTCTGACCAGGCCGTGGCGGTTAAAAATGAAGTGTAATGATGACAAGCCAGAGTCAGTGGCGTGGTTCTAAATTCTTCTTGGCTAATGTCAAATTCCTGCATAAAGTCAGCATGCAGGCTGCGTTCTACCACAATGGCAATTTTGGCTGCATCTGAAAACTGCATGACATCTTCCGCTGTAAATGCTTTTGCAGCACAGACCGCCAGTGCACGGCCATAAGCCAGTAAATAATGCGCATCCTGAATCACATAATGACTAAAAACGTCTTTGCTCAAAGTCCCTTGTGCAAGTTCTTGGTTAAATGGCAGGGCTAAAGTTTTTTCGTATAAAGCCAAGTTGCGTTGCCATACATCTTGAGAAAAGCTCATGTCATCATCCTGTCGATGTTAAAAGAAGAATTTACAGAAGGCGGGACTATAACAAGAGTTTTCAACTCAAGATATGCAGTAGAAAAAATAGTGTATTTGTACTCAAAAAAAATCATACCAAGAACTTTGGATTAAAGTAAAAAAAGCCGTCATAATTGAAGCGATCAAATTTCAAGTGCTCTCTTTTAGGTTCTGCCCAATGCACTTGATATACATTATTTGTCTATAGGTCGATTTATCATAATGAAACATTTTGGTTTCTCCATTATTTTTACCATCGTGTGTCTGGCTATATCTGCATACTGGGGATTTACCCATGGCCCGGAAGCAGGGGTAAAGACCATGTTCACGGCACTGACCATTACGGCTATTTTGGCTGTTATGGAAGTGTCTCTTTCTTTCGATAATGCGGTGGTGAACGCCTCTGTGCTCAGAGGCTGGGATCATTTCTGGAAAATGATTTTCTTGACGGTTGGGATCATCATTGCCGTGTTCGGTATGCGTCTGGTGTTCCCGATTGTGATTGTTGCCGTAACTGCTGACATGGGCATGTTCGAAGTCGTGAAAATGGCCCTGAATGATCCGATCAGTTATTCCGAAAAGCTGATGGCCCATCATGCGGAAATTGCAGCCTTTGGTGGTTCATTCCTGTTACTGGTGTTCCTGAATTTCTTCCTGGACAGCGAAAAAGATACCCACTGGTTTAGATGGCTGGAAGCGCGTTTATCCAATCTGGCTAATGTACCGGCAATGTCAGTCTTCCTTGCTTTAATTGGCTTGCTGATCATGGCAGCCAATGTAGAAGAGGCCACACGTTTAGTGGTGACCATGGCCGGGATTTGGGGAATTGTGATTTACATTGGGGTTCAAGTATTGAGCCACTTGTTAGGTGGTGAACCTGAAATTGATGAAGAGGGTAATGCTGTAGCACATGATGCCAGTGGTGCCTCTACAGGCGTTATTAAAGCCGGTTTAGGCGGTTTTATTTACCTGGAAGTACTGGATGCATCGTTCAGTTTTGATGGTGTAATCGGTGCTTTTGCTATTACTTCGGATGTGGTGATCATTATGCTCGGTCTGGCGATTGGTGCCATGTTTGTGCGTTCAATGACCATTTATCTGGTAGAAAAAGGTACCTTGGATGCTTATATCTATCTTGAACACGGCGCGCATTATGCTATTGGAGCTTTAGCCTTCATTATGCTGGCCAGTGGTACCGGTGTGCATGTGCCGGAAGTAGTCACCGGTTTAATTGGTGTAGCGTTTATTGTCTGGGCAGTCATTGCTTCCATTCAATATAGCAAACGTCAAGAACGAATCCATTAATGGTTTTTTAAGAAAACCGAGTACAATAGGGACGCATGAAAATGCGTCCTTTTTTATGGTGGTTCATTCCTGAAAAATCAGCATTTATAATATGAATGTTGTAGGATAATCCATCGAAATGAAATTTATAGACCCAAGCCAATTAATATGATGAATGCTTTAGAACGCCGTTCAACCTTTGCCTTAAGCAGTATTTTTGCACTGCGTATGTTGGGCTTGTTCATGATTATTCCTGTGTTTTCGGTGGCAGGGCAGTCATATCAAGGGGCAACCCCTGCACTGATTGGTTTAGCTGTTGGGGTCTATGGTTTAACCCAAGCCATTTTACAAATACCATTCAGTTTGCTGGCCGACCGCTTTAGTCGTAAGCCTTTGATCATTATTGGTCTGTTGCTGTTTGCCCTTGGTGGTGCGGTTGCGGCGATGTCCGAGAGCATTTATGGCGTAATCATTGGCCGTGCGATTGCCGGTGGTGGAGCAGTTTCAGCGGTGGTGATGGCACTTTTGGCCGATGTCACCCGTGAAGAACAGCGCAGCAAAGCCATGGCAGTCATGGGCATGAGTATTGGCGTATCCTTTATGGTGGCCTTCAGTCTGGGACCTTGGCTGACCAGCCTGATGGGAATTTCTGGCCTGTTTTGGGTGACGACCGTTATGGGTTTGGCTGCCATATCGATGCTGCTCTTTGTTCCTAAAGTGACCCGTCATCATAAAAATTACCAGCAAGGTTATGCTGCACAGTTGAAACAGGTATTGAAAATGGGCGATTTAAACCGTCTGCATGTTTCAATTTTTGCCTTGCACCTGTTGCTGACTGCAATGTTTGTCTATATGCCATCGCAACTGATTCAGTTTGCTGGTATTCCCTTATCCAGTCATGGTCTGGTGTATTTGCCACTACTCATTATTAGCCTGTTTTTTGCCTTTCCGAGCATTATTTTGGCGGAAAAATATCGCAAAATGCGCGGCATTTTTCTGACGGCAATTGGCGGAATCGTATTGGGCTTGCTGGTACTGATTTTTGGTTATGAATCCAAATATGTTTTATTGGCAGGTTTGGGGTTATTCTTTATTGCCTTTAACGTCATGGAAGCCTTATTGCCTTCATGGTTATCCAAATCTGCACCAATCCAGTCCAAAGCGACAGCCATGGGCGTAAATTCCAGCAGCCAGTTTTTAGGGGCATTTTTTGGTGGCATGATTGGCGGTCAACTCTTGTTACTCAATAATACCTCATTGGGCTGGAGCATTTTGGCGGGGATCGCGGTGGTCTGGTTATTGATCAGCTTTGGTTTGGCCCAGCCGCGTTATCTTTCTTCATTGGTATTGGCCTTGCCCGAGACAAAACAAACGGATGAGTGGACTTCTCAACTTTTGGCAATTCGTGGTATTGAAGAGGTTGTGGTGATGTCCGACCAGCAATTTGCTTATGTTAAAATTGATAAACAGCTGATAGATGAAGCTGCGCGACAAGATTTAACGCAGTTGTTGGGTAAAGAGGTAGCCATTTAAGCATAACTCTTATAAAGTAAAATATAGAAATGAATAGGAAGTGTACGTCTGATGCGTGGTGTTAATAAAGTCATATTAGTTGGAACTTTAGGTAAAGATCCTGAAACCAAAACTTTTCCAAATGGTGGTTCTCTGACTCAGTTTTCAATTGCAACCAGCGATTCGTGGACTGATAAAAATACGGGTGAGCGTAAAGAGCAAACTGAATGGCATCGTATTGTGTTGCATAACCGCTTAGGTGAAATTGCACAGCAATATCTACGTAAGGGTTCAAAAGTTTATATTGAAGGTTCATTGCGTACGCGTCAGTGGACAGACCAAAGCGGTCAGGAACGCTACACCACAGAAATTCGTGGTGAACAGATGCAAATGCTGGACAGTAACCGTCAGCAAGGTGAACAAGCTGCGAGTGGTGATAACTCGGGTTATAACCAGCCACGTTTCAACAATAATCAAGGCGGCTATAACAACAATAATAACAACCAAGGCGGTTATGGTAATCAGGGTGGTTATAACAACAACCAGAACAATCAAGGTAATAGTTATGGCAACAACAACCCGGGTGGTTTTGCACCAAAACAACAGCCTGCACCAGCAGCAGCTGCACCGGCAGATCTAGATGATGATTTACCATTTTAATAAAATTAAAAAGGCAAGTCGTCATCCAAACCCTTTGTAACAGCAAAGGGTTTTTTTATTGTCTAAACCAATCAACTGTAAAAATCAGATAGCAATTTTAAATCTATAAATCCGATAATTTTTATAAAAAAGTACGGTTTTACCTATTTTAAAATCTTTCGTATTCTAGCTTCACCAGATAAGCAATCCCGGAAACGAGCTAGAGGAGTATCTCATGAGTTTAATTAATACTGAAGTGAAGCCATTCAACGCAACAGCATATAAAAATGGTGAATTCATTGAGGTGTCTGAACAGGACATGATCGGAAAATGGTCAGTGGTATTCTTTTACCCTGCAGACTTCACTTTTGTTTGTCCAACAGAACTCGGTGATTTGGCAGATAACTATGCTGAATTCCAGAAAATGGGCGTAGAAATTTATTCAGTATCGACAGATACCCATTTCACTCACAAAGCTTGGCACGATTCTTCTGAGGAAATCAAGAAAATCCAGTACACCATGCTGGGTGACCCAACTTGGACCTTGGCGAAAAACTTCGAAGTGTTAATTGAAGCTGAAGGTCTGGCAGACCGTGGGACTTTCGTCATTGATCCGGAAGGTAAAATCCAGATTATCGAAATCAACGCTGGCGGTATTGGCCGTGATGCGCAAGAACTTTTACGTAAAGTGAAAGCTGCACAATATGTCCATGCTCACCCCGGTGAAGTTTGCCCGGCAAAATGGAAAGAAGGCGATGCAACCCTTGCACCCTCAATCGACCTGATCGGTAAAATCTAATCTTAAGTTAAAATACTTTCCCAAAAAATCCAGGACTTCGATTCTGGATTTTTTTATGCAGGTTCTGGGTAAAAGAGCAAGATAGATCATCCTAGCTATAGCACGATGATGATATTAATCTTGAAGAAATGATTTTTTGTATTAAGTTTGAGGATAAAAAGTCCATTATCCCATTCTTGAGACGCTGTATATTGCACCGTGACTAGGCTGGAATCTTTAAAAAATTTAAGATAAACGCATACTGTTTCCTAGAGATAGGAGTTTGAGATGAAAAAAATTATTGGCGTTTACCGCAATCAGAACATGCACTGGGTCGGTGACGGTTTTCCAGTGAAAAACCTATTTTCCTATGATCGCCTAGGGCAGGCAATCAGTCCATTTTTACTTTTGGATTATGCAGCACCCTACCATTTTAGCCCAACGACGCAGCAGCATGGGGTCGGCTCACATCCACATCGCGGCTTTGAAACCGTGACCATCGCCTATCAGGGTGAAGTGACGCATAAAGACTCGGCCGGTGGTGGTGGAACCATTCAAAGCGGTGATGTGCAATGGATGACGGCAGGAGCAGGTCTGGTACATGAAGAATTTCATTCAACCGAATTTGCCCAAAAGGGTGGCCTGTTTGAAATGGTGCAGCTTTGGGTCAACCTGCCTGCAGCAGACAAAATGACCGCACCGAAATATCAGGCCATTACAGCAAAAGACATTCCAGTCATTAATTTTGAACAGGATGCCGGGTATATTCGGGTGATCGCCGGAAACTATGCCGGGCATACAGGTCCTGCTTCAATCCATAGTCCGGTCAATGTCTGGGATGGTGAATTAAAAGCCGAGCAGGTTCAGCATCTACATGTTCCTGTCGATCATAATGTACTGCTTGTAGTATTGTCGGGTGAAATGCAGCTGAATGGAACGCAGCAGGTACAGGACAGCTCGATTGTGATGTTTGCTCAAGATAGCGAAATTGATATTCGAGTTGAAGCATTGCAAGACAGCAAATTTTTGCTGCTGACGGGTCAACCGCTCAATGAGCCAATTCAAGGCTATGGACCCTTTGTGATGAATAGTAAAGATGAAATCATTCAAGCATTTAATGATTTTAATAGCGGTAAGTTTGGTGAAATTCCGGTTACAGCTTAAGTCGCTATTCACTGGATTGATTCAAAAAGAAACAGCCCCTAAAAATTGAGGGGCTTTTTTGCGAACTGAATTTTTTGTTATCGGTATATTTGTATAGTTGTAGCTGATGAAAACGTGATGGAGTTATCAGGTTTTTACTTTTTCTATCATAATAATATTGGAGGGTTTTGTAAAACGTTAGTTAAAAAAATGGTTAATATATATTACTTTTTTTAAAGGTTTTTTGTTTTTTTATGCTTTAGAAATAAAATAATTTATTAAATTTATTTCAAGGTTTTTTTCTATATAGGGTCTGTTGACATTTCAAGTATAGAATTTACCCGATAAAGGTAGCCAAATAAATATACAAGCTAATGCAACTGCACCCTCATAGCTACACTTTAGCTTATCA
>NZ_JBIQOC010000074.1:0-23253 GCF_044130295.1 Acinetobacter uliginosus
TAAAAGTGTCTAAGGCCATAAACATAATGTCCATTTAATAAATAATGGACACTATCGGGATATTGAGAAAATAAGAAAAGTGGGGTTCAGCGGACGCTTACTTTAAAAATAAGATCTTGTATGCTCAAATCATTTTTAGGTTAAATGAGATTGAAATAAGCTCATTTCTCCGTAGCGGAATGGCTTTGTATAAATAAATTCACCGCTTGGGTATATGTATTATTTTGCCCAAGTGACTGGTTGATTTCTCTGTGTGAAAGTGGAATAGGCAATAGCTGGGTTTTGGTTCCTGATTTTTGTGCTTGCTGAATAAATTGCTGTGCCTGTATACATGGTTGGTCTGGCCGAATTGTGGAACAAACAGCGAGAAATGCCGGTAAAGTTTGGTGTACTTGAGATATAGGAGAAAGTGCTTTCCAGTTTGATGGCTGATTACCAAAGGCTTGATCATAAAACCGTGCATGTCGAGTTTGCATAATAATTTCGACATTATAGGCAGCACTGTCTAAAGCCACTGTAGCACGCCAGGGCTGAGGCTGCGATGTCAGCCAGAGGGGGCGTGTAGTGAGTAGGCTGACTAAGTGTGCACCTGCTGAATGTCCCATCAGAACCAAACGTTTAGGATCAGCATGCCAATTTGCAGCCTGTTTCTGGATATAAATAAGTGCTTCTGCAATATCTTGGGTTTGTTGTTGTACGCTGACCTCAGGAACCAATCGATAATTGAGGGAAATAAATACCCAGTTTTGTTTGGTCCAATATGCCACTTTGTTTTTGACTACAGCCGCATTATTTTTATCTCCAGTGGTCCAGGCTCCTCCATGTACCATCACAATTAACGGTGTCAGCGTTTTATCTGGGAAAGCTTTGATGGGGAAATAGATATCCATGACCTGTTGAGCATGAGGCCCATAAGCAATATTTTTCAGGACTTTGGTTTTATTCATTAAGCTTGTATCAGAAGAATCCGGATAGGCCGATGAATTGTAACAGAACAATGTAAATATCAAGCAAAGGCGTTTTTTCATTCTCGTGATCCTTCCCATTTAAATAATATTAAATAAAGCCGCTGTGTTATTTAAAATTTTTCTTATAAAGTTATGTATCGATGGGAATACTTTAACTGATTTCTGATTTCGAACAATCGATCTTCCACATGCCGAATCGATTTTTTGGTAATTTAATTAAAATTAAATTACAACATTCAACATTAAAACTTGGAAAAGTAACATTACGCGGATATTAACTTCACACTCATGACGTATGCTGTAACAAATAGCCAAAAGGACATATCTCATGAAAAAGTTAATGAGCGTGATGGCAATGGCAACCCTGTCGACTTTTATGCTGGCAGGGTGTGATTCTATGTCTCCAAGAGAGCAACGTATTGGCGCAGCTGCACTTGGTGGTGCGGTTGGTGGTGGTGTAGGGAATCAGGTTGGTGGCGGTATCGGTGCAGCTGTCGGTGGTGGTGCCGGTGCAGCAGTAGGCAGTAAAACCCAGGGTGGTTCTAACCGTAATGCGACCTATAGTGGTGTCGGTGGTGCTATTGGTTCTGCGGTGGGTAAAAGTATCTTTGGGGGGAATGCCGGAGCTGCCATTGGTGGTGCCATTGGTGGTGGAGCAGGTGCAGCCATTGAAGAGAAAAAACGTTAATGAAGTTTAAAAATTTGATAAAAAGCGCTTGTTAATCAGGCGCTTTTTTGTCAATTATGGCTGGCCTTTGGTTTTTTTCGGCGGATATAGATGGTTTTTTCTACCTCGGCAATCCGTACGCCCGATTCATCAAAAATATTTACATGATAGTTTCGGTATACCGGGGCGTGATTTTCAGCAAGTCGCTTAATCTGGTCAATTTCTGTTGGATCGAGACGAATATCGGCATACACCGTACCACGACCAGGTGAGAGAAATTGTATGGATGCAGATTTATCCCACACAATGTATTTTGAACCCAAATGATGCATCAAAATCAGCATATATAAAGGATCGACCATTGCATATAAACTGCCGCCAAAATGTACACCGACAACATTTTGATTTTTACGGGTTAAAGGCATTTTGATGCGAATATGGTAATTCGCCAGATCCACCTTATCGATTTCAATCCCTGCACCGCGGTAAGGTGCATAGCGATTTAATAAAAATTTAGAGATAGCAGGAATTGTCTGTAGTTTTTTGAAAAGGCTCATTTGGGTCAATTATTATTTTTCGGCTTCAGAACATACTAAAACACAATGATCAGGCTGGCATTGATCGGATTGCCCAGATTCTGCAATAAATAGGCAATAAAAGAATAGGATAAAAATATATGCAAGCACAAACACAATGGGTGACTACTTCAGATCAGCAGCGGCTTTATGTGAAAACATGGGGCAATGAGGCAAACCCTGCTTTAGTCCTGGTTCATGGCTATCCGGATAATCAGGAAGTTTGGGAGCTGGTCATTCAGCAGCTGATTCAAGATTTTTATGTGTTGAGCTATGATGTACGCGGTGCAGGGAAATCCTCCATTCCGAAACGGATTCGTGACTATCGGCTGGAACAGTTATCTTTAGATCTGGAAAGTGTGGTCAATACCGTATTGGAAGACCATCCTTTTCACTTGGCAGCACATGACTGGGGTTCAATCCAGTCTTGGGAATCGGTGACTGAGCCGAAGTTTCGGGGGCGAATTTTATCTTATAGTACTATTTCCGGGCCCTGTCTGGATCATACCGCTTTCTGGATGCGTCAGCAATTTAAACAAAATAAGCCCAGGTTTTTTAAACAGCTGACTAAATCCTGGTATATCGCGGTGTTTCAATTGCCCTTGTTGGCGCCAGTCATCTGGACTTTATTTACGCCTGAAAAATGGGACAAAGTTTTGCAACAGTTAGAGCAGCAAAAAGATTTACCTTTAAACAGCCATATTGCTGCAGATGGAAAACATGGTATTGGACTGTATCGTGCCAACTTCATCCCACGTTTAACCCAACCACGTCAGCGTTTTGCTGTTTGTCCGGTGCAGGCGATTGTGCTGAAAAGAGACAATTTTGTCAGTCCGGAACTGATTGATGAAATGCCGAAATGGGCAGAAAATTTTCAGCATGTAGAAATAGATGCTAACCATTGGGCAATATTGAGCCAAGCAGAGTTGGTCGCAGAATATATCAAAAAATTTGCGCTAAAAAATAATTGAACAATTCTTTTTGATATAAATTTTAATTAAAATCAATTTCTTGTTGTTTTTTGACTGAGCCGATTTATTTACAGTTTCAAAAGGGTGCATCTGTTAAAATAACGGCTTTTTATCTTCCTTAAAATTTTCATGAATGCAGTAGTAATTGCGATTGCCGTGATGTTTATACTCTCACTGGCACGAGTTTCTGTTGTCTTGACTTTGGTCATTTCAGCGATTATTGGTGGCTTGGTTGCAGGTCTAAGTTTGTCGGATACTGTAACTGCATTTAATGCGGGTCTGGGTGATGGGGCAGAAGTTGCCCTGGCTTATGCGGTATTGGGTGCTTTTGCTTTGGCCTTGTCAAAATCAGGCTTGCCTGATCTTTTGGCACATAAATTAATTGGTTTGCTGGGTGCGGAAGCCACGCATCAAAAAACCAGAAAAGTAAAATATTTACTGTTAAGCATTTTACTGGTTGCAGCCATTTTTTCTCAAAACCTGATTCCTGTGCATATCGCCTTTATTCCGGTCTTGGTTCCTCCTTTACTTAAGGTTATGAATCACATGAATTTAGACCGTCGTGCGGCAGCATGTGTACTGACCATGGGGTTGGTCGGAACCTACATTTTCCTGCCAGTCGGTTTTGGTTCCATTTTCCTTGAACAAATTTTGATGGGCAACATCAATAAAATTGGTGCAGCCTATGGCTTGCATGTAGAGCGCTGGATGATGCCGATGGGGATGGCTATTCCGGTCATTGGCATGCTGATCGGTACGTTGACTGCTGTATTTTTCAGCTATCGCAAACCACGTCATTATATTGATCGTGCGGTTGCTCGTGTGACCACCATCGATCTGGACAAGCCAATTCGTGCGGGCGAAGTGAGTCTGCAAGCGGATGCCGAAGAACTCAAACATGAAGCAGAACAAGCGCCAGTCATCGCGAAAAAAACCATCTTTATGGCACTACTCGCGATTTCCTTGACTTTGGTTGCCCAGCTGTATTCAGGCTCGATGATCTTGGGTGGACTGGTCGGTTTTGCGGTACTGTCTGCTGCGGGTATCTTCAAATGGCAAGAGGCCGATGATGTCTTCGTTCAAGGCATGCGCATGATGGCATTGGTCGGCTTCATTATGATTTCTGCGGCTGGTTTTGCTTCGGTGATGACGCATACTGGTGACATCAATAGTCTGGTGAATGGGGTAGTGCATCTGATTGGTGACAACAAAGCCTTGGCTGCATTCCTGATGCTGTTTATTGGTTTGTTCGTAACCATCGGGATTGGTTCATCATTCTCCAGTGTACCGGTATTGGCAGTGATTTATGTACCGCTGTGCATACAATTTGGCTTTTCTCCATTGGCTACTGTGGCCTTGATTGGTACCGCAGCAGCATTGGGTGATGCCGGCTCTCCAGCTTCAGACTCAACTTTAGGTCCAACTGCAGGTCTGGGTGTAGATGGTCAGCATGATCATATTTGGGATACGGTCGTTCCAACATTTATCCATTTTAATATTCCATTATTGGTATTTGGCTGGATTGCTGCAATGGTACTTTAATGAATTTTTAATTCATTTTATTGCTTATTTTAAAACATGTATTTAAAATAAATGTTATTAAATAATTAATATAATAAAACCAAGCAATATACTTGGAATATAATCATTAATCTGATTAACATGGTTGGTATTAAAAAACCAACTATGTTGATCTGATTAAAATAAATAACTAATATTTTCAATGGTTTAAAAATAAATAAATTTAAAATAATTAATGGCTATTGCATATTAATAATAGGCATGTTTATTATTAATTAATGTTTAAATTTTGTAGTAATTATCCTTCTAGAGGTGATTTAAAATGTTAAAACAAGTTGCTCTTATCGCGTTAATGGGGATGTCTGCTTCTGCAATGGCAGGTAACTGGCAGGTTAAAGTTGGTGCTTCAGCATTAGCTCCACAAAATGATGATAACGGTACTTTAAATGTGCCTTTAGCTACTGGTGGTTCAGCAGCATTAAAAGCACAAGTAAGTAATGAAGTTAACTTCACTCCATCTGTTGAATATTTCTTTAATAATTCACCAATTTCAGTAGAGTTATTGCTTGCATTGCCTTTTGAACATGATGTAAACGTTGGTCCAATTGAAGATGCTGCTTCATTCAAGCATTTACCACCAACCATTACAGCAAAATATAATTTTAAGAACTCTACTCGTTTCACACCTTACATTGGTGTAGGCGCAACTGTGGTTATTCCTTGGGATGAGCAATTATCTCAGACTACTAAAAATGTAACTGGTGCAGAAAGTTTAGATGCTGATGTAGCATACGGTGTTGCTGGTCAGGTCGGTTTTAATTATCAACCAGCTGATGCGAAAAACTGGGGTGTTTTTGCTGATGTACGTTATGCGGATGTGAAAACTGAATTAACTGCAAAAACACCAGATGGCACTAAAGTAAGTTTAGGTGACCTTGAAGTTAACCCTTGGGTTTACACAATCGGTTATAGCTACAAATTCTAAAATAAAAATAGATATAAAATAAAAACAATAAATCAGCGCCAAAATCCCCATCTCTGATGGGGATTTTTATTTCATCATTCAGTCACAATAAAGTACAGAAATTGAGCACTTTTATCCTGTTTCATCATTAAAAATGCGTTTAAGTTGAGAGTCTACAATAAGCTAAAAAAGCAGGAAAAATCATGAAATTATTCATTGTATGCAAAGTGGTCTTTTTTAGTCTTTTAAGTGGATCGGTGTATGCAGCCAGTTTTAATTGTGACAAAGCAGAAACGTCAACTGAACATGCCATTTGCGAGCACCGTGCCATTAATGATGCTGATGTCAAAATGGCCACCACCTACAATATTATTAAACGTTTGGTGCCGATGGGAACACGCGGGGTAATTCAGGATGAGCAGGTCAAATGGTTACAGTTGCGCGACCAATGTGGCAATTCAAGCCGCTGTTTAAGCGAAGTGTATAAAATGCGCCAACAAAAGCTGAATCTGTATATGGAGCGTGTGTATCAACAAGGGCCTTTCTAAGAAAAATTTATTTGACCCTATTGAAAAATCTTTAACTTACTCCATTCATTAAGCATCCAATAAAAACCGTGTAACGAATTTAAGGAGTGATTTATGAGCGAACAAAGCGCACAAAAACATAGTTTCCAGGCTGAAGTCGCACAGTTATTGCATTTGGTGACGCATTCTCTCTATTCAAACCCTGAAATTTTTCTGCGAGAACTGATTTCGAACGCTTCAGATGCCTGTGACAAGTTGCGTTTTGAAGGGATTAACCATCCTGAATATTATGAAAATGACCCTGACTTGCATGTACGTGTCAGTCTGGATAAAGAAAATAAAACCATCACTATTTCCGACAACGGTATTGGTCTGACTCAACAAGAAGCCATTGATAATCTGGGCACCATTGCCAAATCGGGCACCAAGGACTTCATGTCTAAATTGTCCGGAGATCAAAAAGCGGATGCGCAATTAATTGGCCAGTTTGGTGTCGGTTTTTATTCAGGTTTTATTGTGGCTGAAAAGATTACCGTGGAATCGCGTCATGCTGCTGCTGATGTCGCTGACGGTGTACGCTGGATTAGCACTGGCACAGGTGATTTTGAAGTTGAACAAATCAATAAGGCTTCACGTGGAACAGACATTATTTTGCATTTGCGTGACAATGCACTGGAGTATTTAGAATCTTATAAAGTTAAGCAAATCATCAATAAATATTCTGACCATATTAGCCTGCCAATTGAAATGCAAAAAGAAATCTGGCAGCAAGAAGAAGCCGCTGAGGGGGAAGAAGCTAAGCCAGGTCAGATGGTGAAAACAGATGAATGGGAAGCTATTAACTCTGCCAGCGCACTTTGGACCCGCAATAAAAACGAGATCACTGACGAGCAATATACCGAATTCTACAAGAATCTCAGTCATGACTTTGATGCACCTTTGGCCTGGACCCATAACCGTGTAGAAGGCAGCACGGAATACACACAATTGCTTTATATTCCAAGCAAGGCGGCAAGCAATCTCTTTACCCGTGAAGCCAAAGCCGGCATTAAACTGTATGTCAAACGCGTATTTATTATGGATGAAGCGGATAACCTGATTCCAAACTACTTGCGTTTTGTGCAGGGGGTGGTAGACAGTGCCGATTTGCCGTTAAACGTGAGCCGTGAATTGCTGCAAGAAAGCCGTGACGTGAAAACCATTCGCGAAGGGAATGCACGCCGTGTGCTGACCATGCTGGATGCTTTGGCGAAGTCTGAAGATGAAAAAGACCAGGAGAAATTCAAAACGTTCTATGCTGAATTTGGTTCGGTGATTAAGGAAGGTCTGGGTGAAGACTTTGGTAACCGTGAACGGATCTTAAAATTATTACGTTTCTCGACTTCCAGCAATGATGAAATTTCAACTTCATTGGCAGATTACAAAGCACGCATGAAAGAAGGGCAGAAAGCCATTTATTACGTGACTGCGGAAAGCCTCAGTGCTGCGAAGAATTCGCCACAGCTGGAGCTGTTCAAGAAAAAAGGCATTGAAGTGCTGTTAATGGCGGATCGTGTAGATGAATGGGCGATGGAGTTCATTCATGAATTCGACGGAACGCCAATGCAAAATGTGTCCAAGGGTGCAGTAGACTTGGGTGATTTGCAGGATGCTGAAGAGAAGAAAGCACTGGAAGCAGCAGCTGAACAGTTTAAGCCTGTGGTGGACAAGCTCTCCGATTCTCTCAAAGCAAAAGCCCAACAAGTGCGTGTGACGACTCGTTTGGTCGATTCACCTGCCTGTCTGGTAACAGGCGAGGGTGAGCTGTCTCCACAATTGATTCGCATGTTGAAACAGGCTGGTCAGGCGGTTCCTGAATCAAAACCGATTTTAGAAATTAACCCTGAACATCCGCTGGTGAAAAAGCTGGAAGGATCGAACCAGTTTGATGACCTAGCCAATGTGATTTTTGACCAGGCAGTGATTGCAGAAGGCGGTTTGCCTGATGACCCTGCAGCCTATGTAAAACGTATTAACAGTTTATTGCTGAAATAAGTCCTTTTCGCATTAAGCAAAAAACCTCCTTCGGGAGGTTTTTTATTGCAGAAAATAGGCATATTGATGGATCAACTTGTTATATTGCCCAACATTAGAACAATGCTTCCATACGCACTAATACACCGAGGAAATGGCTGCGATCTTCACGATGGTCATTGAGATAGTTTAAATCGCCCTGTAGAAAAAACCATTCACGCACAAAAGGTTGCCGCCATGAAATATAGGGTCCCCAACTGTTCAGGCGAAGGTCGTTATTATTATAAAAACCGCCGGTATATAAGCCATAAGCAAAACGGTTATTCTGGAAAAATTGATGTTGTCTGAATAAATAATTATCCCAAGTGACATCGTCATCTTGTTTGTCTGCATAGGTCAGGCTGAGCTGATTGGATAAAAATGGCTGATTCGGTCGTGCATGGGTAAGTTCCAGATTGGTTCGCAAGTAGTTTTCACTATCTATGCCATAGCGGTAAATCTGTTCGGCATGAAATCTGAAATCATTTTCCAGTTGCCAGTCTCTGGACGCTTTAAGTCGTACATAAATATCATCCCCTGAACGAATCCCCAAATCCAGATCGGTTTCAAAAGGCAGCCGTTTGGAAAAATCCGACCAACGCAGGGCCAAGGAACTGTTACTTTCTTGTGTTCGTTCACGGTCTAAAGCTTTACTACTGGTGCTACCTGGATTTTCATCGGTAATAGCAACATTATTGTTCAGTTCGTTATCTAAAGAGTCATCACCGAATACCAAACTGATTTTACGTTCCAAGGTTGGAAGTTTAATTTTTCCGCGCAGACGTGGGCTAACTTCATAACCATCATGTTTATTCCAGCTGTTATCGATAATCAGGCGTAGGGTTGCTGAAGCTGGATCATTTGGATCGGGTTGCCCAAACCATTGATCTATTTTATGGGAGCTACGGTCTGTCCAGTTGCGGATTTCATGTTGTTTACGGTCTAGCCAGCTTTGTTTTTCAGTGGCCTGGATCGGAGGGACAATCACTGCATCTGACTGTTGCGGTAAAACTGTCGGCATCGCATCAATCAGGCTTGGAATCTGACTGAGCAAATTAAAATCTGTTTCTGTTGCGTTAAGCTTTTGTTGATCAACCCCGGTTTCAGCTGAGTTTGACCAGCTGACAGTAGACATGAGTCCAGAGATCAACACACATAAGAGGGGGCTTAATAGAGATAATTTTTTTTTCCGCATATCCTTGCTCTTATATTGTCTGATGATGACTAGTCTGGTAAAAAATCACACTAAAAAGCAAGCTCTTGCTACAAAAAATAAAAACTTAATTTGAAATATGCTTTTGAATCTCTTTATATAATTCCCGGCAATTAATCGGGGAACTGAATTGAGCAGTAATCATCTGAATCATTTGCCAGCTAATGCCATGATGGCGTTCCAATAAAAAATAAGGATAGGCCGATTCATTCTGTGACAGGGCTAAACGTTTGTGCCCATGAATAAGCCGTATTTTTTGCCGTTCTTTGAGTAAAAGTAGCGGTGTTTTAATATCGGCGGCACTTTCATCCAGCTTAATAATTTTTTGGGTTTGAATCAGTTGTGCAGGAATAAATGGCATATAGTTTTCATCATGCCAGATGCAAATGGCTTTATGCGTATAGACATCAAACAGGGCTTCAATAGAGTTAAAATGATCGGCCAGGTCTATCCAGGGAATTGTCTTGATTGCAGCCAGGGCATATTGCTCAGCATTATTCAATAATGGCATGAACTGCATGGCCTGCGCCTGGTTTTCTGCACCCAGTAATGCCAAATATCGAACAAAACAACCTTGCTGATTGATCTGCTCTGCCAGATAAATTGGGTAATGCTGCCATTTTTCCAGGTCTGCACCATGTAACAGTAAATCTAGATACGGGGCAATTTCTAGCAGGCTGGGAATGTCTAAACGATATAGCTGCTGTAATGAGGCTTCTTCGCCAGGTAGCGAATGAATACGGGCGACATATTGATTGAGTTCCAGGGTTTCTGCAACATCTTTGATGATAGATGACGGAGCCGCCGTATTCTCTATATCGGTGTGGGCGAGCGTAGAAGCCGCCATCGGTAGATCAGGTTCTACAGCTGAAGACGGTTGCTGAATCTCGGCAGGCTGCTGGCTTTGCTGCGCAGATGTTTCAGTGGCTATCGGCTCTTGATCTGAATACAGCTCAGTTATGGATAAATCCATTAAATTGGATTGTTCATGTTCAGCAATGGTTTCAAGCTCATCAGCAGCTACAGTTAGATTTGTCTTAGTCTCGGTTAAAACACTCGTTAGCTTTGGTACAATCAAATTTTGAATCTGTTTGAGTTCATAGTCTGTTTTTAGGCAACCATAGTTCTGTTGTTGTTGCAGCATCCAGTGATAGGCATCCTCCAGATTTTCCCATTCGCTGATCAGGGCTGTACGATTTGCTGCCGGAATTAACCAGATTTGCCAACCGAGTTGAGCATCATGCAAAATAGCCCAGCCAAAATCTGGATGTTGATAAAGGGCTTGCTCTAGCGCTTTACCTTGCTGAAATACGCCACGAAAAGAGAGCTGAAACAGGGTTTGAGCGGCGAAATCTGTAGCTGCTTTTTCGGGCTGGCTATGGGATTTAAATTGTAAAATCTGTTTTTTAAAAATCGGTTCATCACATAAAGCAAAAATGTCTTTTATCCGGGCTTTTGAGCTGGCAATTTCAAAGAAAGATAAGGAACGTTGTTCCAAGCCATCGATGAGTTGATTTAATTCGTGAATCAGCTTGGCTTTTTCTAAGACATTCATGTGCTGATCTCACCTCTAGAGATGCTTTTGCGCTTTTTCTAGATAACTTGCCAATACGATATTAATCGCGAGTTCAAGTAACTTATATTCTGCAGACGTGGGCTGGGAGTAATGCTCAGCAAGCATGATCAACTGATCGGTTTTGATCGTTTGCGGAGAAATCTTGCCTTGAATCAGTGCTTGAAGTTCTTGCATATACACACTTCTTCTTGAGTGAATTATTTATTTAATTGTTTTGATTATATGTATTTAGTAAAAAAAAGCATGAAAAAAAATGTCAGTTTTTGAGTATTTATAGACATAATTTGCAAAAAATGTAAATTTTAAATAAAAAATAAGCAATTTTTTGGCAGGAGAGAGCAGAAATCTGCTGATCAGGCTTTAGCTGTCCTGTTATTTTGCAAAGAAATGGATAAAAAGAAAGTAATGAAATGACAGATTAAAACGATGTTCTGATCGAACATAAGCTGGTGAACAAAATGCCAATTTATGCTGATAAAAAAACCAGACCACATTTGTTTTGTCTGGTTTTTTTTATGGATTTTTAGATTAGGCAGCTGTTTTAGATGCAGTCACACTCTGTATCTCAGTTTTAGCAACAGGTGCTTTTTGTTCAGCATTCACGGTTTCTGTTGCTTTGCTGACAGGAAAATCTGGGGTATAAACAATTTGAGCAGAAAGGTTAGCAGAGCAAGCCACAATAGCAACAGCGATAAGAGATTTAATCAGGTTCATCATCATTTTCCTTTAGTGAAAGGATGTCTGCTTCATTCAAAAATGAAGCAGGCAAGGAGAGAAATAAAAATAAATTTCATGTGAATGATATCAAGAAGTGATTGAATCAAGTAAGGAGGTGAGAGCAAAAAAAGATGAACGGTGAGTTTAAAATATTATATAAATCATATATTTAGAGTTTTTGCTCTAAGACAGACTGTCTGTTAACAATCTGTCTTAACTGCTTTGAAAATATATAAAAATTATTTTGCATGGCATTTATTTTGGTATTTTTTTTCGTAAACTTTTCCCGCCACACCTCCAATAATGGCACCACTAAACGTACCGAAAACGGGTAATACACTACCAGCCACTGCGCCAATCAGTACACCTTTGAGCGTGGGTGAAAAAGGAGATTTTGCAGATGTGCTTTGTTTTGGACTGGTATCAATCATCGGATCTTGTATTTCAGTGTTCATATTTACCTCTATAAATTTCATGATTAGGAACTCAGATATTCCGCATATTAGCCTAGCGAATTGTGCTTTTAATTGTGTCCAAACCTTGTATAGATAAGTTGTCTTTTGTAAGAGGTTCAAAGCAAATAAGGGTATTGTGACCCGGCTGTAAGTTTTTGCGCTGTAATGTTAAAACTCACTTTTTTGTTTAGAAAATGTCCTATGATCTGGACTCAAAATAATAAAACCTGAGGTAAAAACAATGGCTATCGCAAAAGTGGTTGAAGTGAATTCAAGCAGTAATAAAAGTTTTGAAGATGCTATTCAAAGTGGCATAGATAAAGTGATCGAAACAGTGAAAAATGTGCAGGGTGCATGGATAAATGAACAAAAAGTGGTGATTAAGGATAATAAAATTACAGAATATCGGGTGAATTTAAAAATTAGCTTCTTGGTTGACTGAATTGAATAGATCAATGAATCTTAAAATAAAAAATCCCCAAGGACTGGGGATTTTTTATTGACTTGCTGTAGTTAAGACTTCAGCTTATTTTTCCGGAACATCACACTGATCTTCTTTACAGATTGCGCTATCTTCAGCAACTATGTTGTCTTGTTGAGGTGCTTCAAGGGCTTTTTTCATCACCTGTAAAAATACTTCACGTGGCTGTGCACCCGCGAGTGCGATCCGTTGATCAAAGACAAAGAAGGGTACCCCGGTCACTTTGAGCTGATCACGTGCTACTTCTTCATCAAATTTGACAAAATCTGCAAATTCGTCTGAATTGAGCACATCATCTACTTCAACCGGATTTAAGCCAATACGGGCTGCAACATCTTCCAGGGTTTCACGTTCACCAATGGCTAAACCTTGGGTCATATAACTATAGAAAAAGGCTTCTTTGGCTTCGGAACCCAAGCCTTTGCTTTGTGCCAAATGAATAATACGGTGAGCATTGAAGGTGTTGCCTGAATTGGCATTTTCCCAATTGAACTGAATACCTTCTTCTGCAGCCATTGCGGCAATATTGCGCTGCATTTCTTCAACTTCAGTCAGAGTACGGCCGTATTTTTGCGCCAGACGTTCAGAGTTGGATACTTCTTGGCGAACAGGTGCTTCCCGGTCAAGTTCATAACTATGCCAATGAACTTCAAGTTCTAAACCTGCCTGTTCAGCAGCAGCTTCCAGACGTTTTTTACCAATATAACAAAATGGGCAAACTACATCTGACCAAATATCTACGCGCATGAGAGTTCTCTTATCTTTTCTTGCTTCTATTGATGGGGATAGAGATTAAAATTTAAAGCATCTAAAAATGAAAAATCATGAATTTATCAAATGGTATAAAACATATAGGTTTAAGGATAGATTGAAACTTAAAGAAGCGGGGTTCTTATGAAAAAATCAAATAAGCAATTCCATTTTAATTAGATTACAAGCATTACTATAAACAATATTATTAAAAAATATATTATTATTTAATCAATTGTTAGCATGAATATTCACACTTCTCCCCGTTTTTTAGCTGCTTTATTGCCATTGATCAGTACTCCTGTATTTGCAACAACTGGATATTTTATGCATGGTTATGGCATTAAGGCTCAAGGGAATGCTGGAGCCTCTGTTGCACATTTTCAAGATGCATTGACCATTGCAAATAACCCGGCAGGGTTGAGTTGGGTGGGCTCAAGAATCGATATTGGCGCTACACTTTTTGCTCCTGATCGCTCAGCAGAAATAGTGGGGAATGCTGTACCTGGTGCCAATGGTCATTATGATGGCAATGGTCGAAAGTATTTTGTACTTCCTGAACTTGCCTATAACCATCAAGTGAATAATCAAGTTAATTTGGGGATCGCTATTTATGGCAATGGCGGTATGAATACCGGCTATAAGCAAAATCCATTTGCTGCATTTGGAAATCAAGGCAGTGCGGGTGTGGATTTGTCACAGGTGTTTATTTCTCCTGCTGTCTCTTGGCAATATGCGAAAAATCAATCGATTGGGGTTGCGACCAATATCTTGTATCAACGTTTTGAAGCCAAAGGTATTAGCGGTTTTGCGGGTCTTTCTGTCGATGGCAATAAGCTCAGTAATAAGGGTAAAGACTCCGCTACAGGCGTTGGCGTACGTGTCGGTTGGGCTGGGAAGTTCTTTGATGAGCGTTTAACTCTAGGTGCAAATTATAGTTCTAAAATTGATGCAGACCGTTTTGATCAATACAGTGGCTTATTTGCACAACAAGGTGATTTTGATGTACCTGAAAGTTACGGTATTGGTGCAGCCTATCAGCTGACAGCAAAGTTGAACGTGGCTGCTGATGTGGAACGTATTAACTATTCAGATGTCGGTTCGGTTGGACATGCGATTAATCCGCTATTCCAGGGGCATGCCTTTGGGTCGGATCAAGGTCCAGGCTTTGGCTGGAATGACATTAACGTGTATAAAGTTGCAGCAAGCTATCAGGCTCATCCAAAATTAACTTTACGTGCCGGGTATAGTCATAACGACCAGCCCATTTCGGCGGATCAAACCTTCTTGAATATCTTGGCACCCGGGGTCGTGCAAGATCATTTGAGCGTAGGTGCAACCTGGAATGTAGATGCTCATCAAGAGCTCAGCATTGCATATACCCATGCTTTAGAAAAAGAAGTAAAGGGCAGTGAGTCCATTCCTGCAAACTTTGGTGGTGGTGAAGCGAATTTGACAATGAGTCAGAACATTTTAGGCTTGGCTTATGGTTATAAGTTCTAACCTGAGGCTTTCAAAAGTTGCGATAAAAGCCCTTTTCATCGGGCTTTTTTAGCTATGCGGTTTAATCTTCAATGAGCCATTTTCTTAAACAAGACATATGGACTTGATTTTAACTCATTTGCTGTCCTGCATACTTTGTGTCCTTATTGTTTGATAAATGAACGATTTAAGGCTGAATCAAGTTATGATGTGAAAAAGGCGGTATAGGGGAGTCTGGTATGCCCAGAATTTTTCTCATCTTGGCATTGGCAACATGCAGCGTATTTGGCTGGATGTTGTATCAATATTCGGTCCAGCAAAAGGAACTCAGCCAACTGCACAGCTACCAAACGGTATTGTATGAAAAAGCCGAACTCATTTATCAGCAGGCCCAAGACTGGTCTAAGCCAATCCAGATCAATGTTTCAGATAATCGTCTGCAGGGCGATTATAAAGTGATGGCAGATTTTGTGTTGAGTGAAATGATTCAAAATGCTGAAGCAAGAAATCAGTATTTGCGCGAGCTGAAAGCGATTCACTGGGATCAGTTTTTAAATATCGACCGTTTAGACCAAGACCGCGAGCAGAAATATGTAGAAACCGAGCAGATGTTGCAGCAAGCACATCTGCTCGCGAACCACTATCAGCAACAAACCCTACAGCGTGAACAAAATACCTTAGCCCGTGCTAAACAATTATCGATTAAATCGCATCTCAGGCATCAGCTCACCGATAGCTTGCGTGAAAGCCGGGATAGTGATCAGACCCACGCTCTATTTGCTCTGGAGCTACAGGTTCTAGATAAGGCGGATGCATTATTCCAGATTCTTAAAAATAATCAATGGGAGAAAAAGAACAAGACCTTTATGTTTTATCAGGATCAGCCCCTCAAGCAGTTTAATGATTTGTATAAGCAGATTCTGCAGTTAAATGCAGAAATAGAAAAAATTAAAAAGCAAAACCGTCAGGCGGTTGAGCAGCGTTTATAGATTTTGAGTTTCAACTGGGGGATGTCAGCTAAAGCAGCAGTTTAAAATAAAAAAGCGTACCGAAGTACGCTTTTTTATACTATTGAGTGAGGCGATTAAGCACTTTTCTCTTCAGTCTGAGCAGCAAGCATATGGCCGGTTTCTTCGAAGTTTGAATGCCAAGACAGCGCTTCACGAAGAATGTGTGGAGTTTGACCACCTTTAGCACATGCACGATCAAAGTAATCGTTTAGAGCATCACGGTACATTGGGTGAGCACAGTTGTCGATAATCACACGCGCACGTTCACGAGGTGCTAAACCACGTAAGTCAGCAAGACCCTGTTCAGTTACCAGAATGTCTACGTCGTGTTCAGCATGGTCAACGTGAGAAGCAAATGGCACCACAGAAGAAATGTCACCGCCTTTAGCGATAGACTTAGTCACGAAAATTGCCAAGTGGGCATTACGTGCGAAGTCACCAGAACCACCAATACCGTTCATCATTTTGGTACCGCATACGTGAGTTGAGTTTACGTTACCGTAAATATCGAACTCTAATGCAGTGTTGATACCGATAATACCGAGACGACGAACCAGTTCAGGGTGGTTCGAAATTTCTTGTGGACGAAGCACAAGTTTGTCTTTGTATTGTTCAAGGTTGTTAAATACTTTTTCGCCATATTTAGCAGAAAGCGTAATTGAAGAACCTGAAGCAAATTTCATTTTGCCTGCGTCAATCAATTCGAAGGTACAGTCTTGAAGTACTTCTGAGTACATGATCAAGTCTTCGAAGTTCGAATCTTTCAAACCGGTCAATACTGCGTTGGCAATCGAACCGATACCTGCTTGTAATGGACCAAGATTAGAAGGAAGACGGCCTTCTGCCACTTCTTTTTCAAAGAATGCGATCAAGTGGTTCGCAATGCCTTGAGTTTCATCATCCGGTGCAGTCACGGTAGATGGAGAATCGTGGTATTCGCTGTTGAATACGATACCGACAATTTTTGCAGGATCGATATTGATGGCTGTTGTACCAATACGCTCATCCACTTTAGTCAAAGGAATAGGTTGACGTGTTGGACGATACGTTGGGATGTAGATGTCGTGTAAACCTTCAAAAGCAGGGCTTAAGTTGGTGTTGATTTCTACAATCACTTTTTCAGCGAAAATAGCAAAGCTAGCAGAGTTACCCACAGATGTGGTTGGAATAATGCCGCCATCTTCAGTAATGGCAACAGCTTCAATCACTGCTACATCTGGCTTTTTAAGTTGCTGGTTACGCATTTGTTCAACAGTTTCAGACAAATGCTGATCGATGAACATCACTTCGCCTTTGTTAATGGCTTTACGTAACGTATTATCTACCTGGAACGGTAAACGGCGAGCAAGTACACCAGCTTCAGTTAACTGTTTATCTAAATCGTTACCAAGACTTGCGCCTGTAATTAAAGTAATTTTCAAAGGATTGGTTTGAGCTTGTTTTACCAGTGCCAGGGGAACAGCTTTTGCTTCACCTGCACGAGTAAATCCACTCATACCTACAGTCATACCATCTTGGATAAAAGTAGCAGCTTGTTCTGCGCTCATGACTTTGTCATGAAGTGACGCTAAACGAATACGATCTAAAGACATGGTCTACGCTCAATTCTTGTTCAAAACTGGACGGATTGTACCGTCCAAAAAACAAATTGTGCATGCCTGTTAGGCTAAGGTCTAATTTTTTGAAAAAATGTGGGTATAACGAATTTTTATGGTTTTTAATGCCTTGATTTTAATAGTGTAAAAACCAGGGGGTTAATCATTAAACAAAACTGTTTGTTGATTAATTGATCAAAGCTTAAAAGTGTCCCGTAATCGTTTGTTTAATTTTTTCTAAAGTGCCTTGCGGGATATTTTCCTCAACTTCATCATGCAGTAGAGGTAAAGAAATCAGTGCTTCCAAACCGCCTTGCGGGCGATTTTGAATGGTAAGCTGTCCTTGATGAAGATCAACAATACGTTTTACGATGGCCAAACCTAAACCACTGCCCTGAATGGTTCGGGCTTCATTGCCGCGCACGAAAGGTTGCATCAAATCTTCAATTTGGTCTTCAGGAATACCTTCGCCATGGTCGGCGACACGAATCAGCAGGTGATTGTTTTCCACTTTGGCGGATAACTCGATCGGTTCGGCGCCATAGCGTTTGGAATTGTTAATCAGATTACCAATCAGGCGCTTTAAAGACTGGCTACGTGCTTGAATAATTGGAACTTCCTCAGCTTCAAAACGCACGTCCAGCGGCTTGAACTGAATGACCAGTTCCTGTAACAGCATATTAATATCGGTGTCCTGAAGTTCTTCATCAGAGCCATCACGCATGTAGGAGATGAACTGGTTCAGGATGGCATCCATATCTTCGACATCATAAATGAAGCCTTCTTTCAAAAAGTCATCATCGGGCATCATTTCTGCACTTAAGCGGATACGGGTTAGCGGAGTACGCAAGTCGTGCGAAATCCCCGCCAGCATAATACGGCGGTCACGTTCAGTCTGCTCCAGCGTATAAATCATATGATTGAAGGCCTGATTGACTTCACGAATCTCTTGTGGCCCATGATTGGTTTCCAGATAGGGTGCTGAGCCGGTTTTGCTATAGTTGTTCGCTGCATCCTGCAAACGGCGAAGCGGGCGGTTCAACTGGCGAACTAGAGTCAAAATGATGGCAGCAGCAATCAGTGGAATACCAACTAACCAGCCATAGATCAGTTCGGGACTATAGTTGGCATAGGTTTTTAAAGGTTCACGGACCCAATTTCCGTTCATTTCTGGAGTCTGAATCCAGATACTGGGACTGGGTTTAAACTGGAAATAAACCGTTACATTTTCAACTTTCAGTTCTTTTGCCAGCTTTTTTTCTATTTGATTGGTAAAAAACTCGGCAATCACTTTGTCTCTTACACGGGGATATTCTGCGGGATTGGTAATATATTCAATGCCGACCCGATTTTTGAGCCATAAATCGGCATCCACTTCGGCATTATTATGAAAAATACGTAAGTCAGGATTGTTTAGAATTTCCAGCTCGACCCCTAAATAGCGGGCATGCTGCTGAATTTCAGGAAGGTAAAGCGTACGCCAAAAGAACCACAACGACATAAATAAACTGAAAAACACAACGAATAACACCAGCACGGTGGTACGCATTGCAGCAGAACGCGGCTTAATCTTATCCAGAAAGCGTTCCCAGCGGGTTCGCTTCTTTTCTGAATAAGCTTCGTAATCAGTAAATTTTTGCGGGTCGATGGGTTCGAGTTTCACGCCAGCTTCCTGTGGGCATTTTTATTTTTGAAAATCGGCAGTGATGTTCTTGGCTGAGTCTTACTGCTTTGACATTCAATTGAAGGATTTGCTTAAGTTACTTTTTTAAAAAATGAGTAACACTCTTACGCAAGAAAACTTTTGCCATTCGCTGAACTCGCCATCATTCATCTATAAATTCTGTTGAAGGATGGCTCAAACAGCAGCGAATGGCTTTTCCGGACAAGTGTTTGAGTTTGTCTTATCCGATAAAAATTGGCTTATTCAGCACCATCTGGAACAAACACATATCCTACGCCCCAAACCGTTTGAATATAACGCGCACGGGCAGGGTTTTCTTCCACCAGACGACGTAAACGTGATACCTGAACATCAATCGAACGTTCCATCGCACCCCATTCACGGCCACGTGCCAAATTCATCAACTTGTCACGGGTTAAGGGTTCACGTGGATGTTGTACCAGTGCTTTCAGTACCGCAAATTCGCCCGTGGTCAGCGTGACCACCTGGCCTTCACGGGTCAGGGTGCGGGTCGACAAATCCAGTGACCAAGGGCCGAAGCTCACGACTTCCATTTGCTGGCTTGGTGCACCCGGGACTTCACGAACTTGGCGGCGTAATACGGCACGAATACGTGCGAGCAGCTCATTCGGGTTAAACGGTTTAGGCAGGTAATCATCAGCACCTGCTTCCAGGCCGGCAATACGGTCAGAATCACTGCCACGGGCAGTCAGCATGATAATCGGCGTATCGATATTGGATTGGCGTAAACGGCGACAAATACTTAAACCATCTTCAACAGGAAGCATAAAATCGAGCACGATCAGGGAGAAAAGTTCGCGCTGCAATAAACGATCCATTTGCGTTGCATCGTGAGCAGTTTTGACCACGAAGCCTTTATCTTCTAGAAAACGTTGTAACAACGTACGTAAACGCACATCATCATCCACAACGAGAATGCGCTCGACGCGATCAGGGTCGTTTTGTACTGGATCTGTTTTTTCAGCAGGTACCACTAAACTCATGATGTGCTCCTTTATCTTTATTGTCATCGTAAACAAAAGTTCGGATGATCTTGAGTATACGATTCATTTGTATCTGTTTACTATGCTCTAAAGCAACAAATATTGCAGATAAAATCAAGACATAGATACCAAATATATACATCTAAATTATCGCTTATCCTGCTGAATATGTAGAGTTAAAATCTACTTATCACCTAATTTTGTCGCAAATTCTAAAAAAACTGTGAATTGGCAATACTGACCACTGATAAATTTAATCAAAACAGTTGTGGATTTTATGGTCTTGGTCTTTATAATCATGCCATTTAGTACTTATCCTTGTGGGATCAAACACGATGACTGACTTAGTTCAGCAGTTGGCAAAAGAAATTGCCGTACGTCCAAATCAAGTAGAAGCTGCCATCAAGCTGATTGATGAAGGTGCAAGCGTTCCATTTATCGCACGTTACCGTAAAGAAGTAACCCAAGGCTTGGACGATATCCAGTTACGCCAACTCGACACCCGTTTATCGTATTTACGTGATTTATTTGAACGCCGTGAAAAAGTAATTGAATCGCTGAAAGAACAAAATAAATTGTCAGACGATTTGTTGGCACGTGTAAATGCTGCTGAAACCAAGAATGCTTTAGAAGAACTTTATGCACCGTACCGTCCAAAACGTACCAGCAAATCATTTAAAGCCAAAGAAGCGGGCCTCGGGCCAATTGCTGAAAAAATCTTCAGCGAGCAAGTTGATCCTGCGGAAGCACTCGCTGGCTTTAGCCATGAAGATTATCCGGATGTGGAAAGCCAGTTGGATGCGATCCAGAACATCCTGATTGATGACTGGGCACAAAATATTGCCTTAACCACTGAACTTAAAGCGACATTTGCCAAAACAGCTGTATTGAAAAGTCTGGTCGCCAGTGAAGAGAAAAAAGAAGTCGGTAAAAAATTCCGTGATTACTTCAATTTTTCTGAAAACTTAAACAAAGTACCTTCCCACCGTTTATTGGCCATGCTGCGTGGCCGTCAGGAAAATGTCCTGGGCTTAAAAGTGGATGGTGAAGACGATGCACCACTTGCACGTATTGAAACTGAATACAATCTCGACACGGTTCAACCGCAAAGCCGTCAAGATTACTTGAAGAAAACTGCAAAACTGTTCTGGTTAGGCAAAGTCCGTCCACAAATCGAACATTCATTATTGACTGAAAAACGCTTGGCTGCTGAAGCAGAGGCGATGGAAGTCTTTGCTGAAAACCTGCGTCATTTATTGCTTTCTGCTCCTGCGGGTGCACGTTGTACCTTAGGTGTAGACCCGGGAATTCGTACCGGTGTGAAACTGGCTGTAGTGAACCAGTCAGGCGATGTGGTTGCGCATAGCATCATTTATCCGTTTGCACCAAAAGAAGATAAAGCAGGTTCAATTGCAGAGCTTGCCCGTCTATGCCGTGAATTCAATGTTGACCTGATTGCCATTGGTAACGGTACTGCAAGCCGTGAAACCGAAGCGGTTGTGGCTGAAATGATGGCTCAAAATGCTGATTTGAAATTGACGCGCGTTTCCGTCAGTGAAGCTGGGGCATCGGTTTATTCGGCATCGGAACTGGCTTCACAAGAACTTCCAGAACTTGATGTTTCAATTCGTGGCGCAGTTTCAATTGCACGCCGTTTACAAGATCCATTGGCTGAGCTTGTGAAGATTGATCCGAAATCGATTGGTGTAGGCCAGTACCAGCACGACGTAAATCAAGCTGGTTTGGCAAAAACGCTGGAAGCTGTGGTTGAAGACTGTGTGAACTCGGTGGGTGTAGATGTGAATACAGCATCTTCAGCAATCTTGGGTTATATCGCAGGTTTAAATAAATCGATTGCTCAACAGATTGTTGATTTCCGTAAGGAAAATGGCCGTTTTGATAACCGTCAGGCACTCAAAAATGTACCACGTTTAGGCGAGCGTACTTTTGAACAGGCGGCAGGTTTCTTGCGTATTCAAGATGGTTCTGAACCGCTGGATGCATCTGCTGTTCACCCTGAGTCTTATGGCTTGGTAGAAAAAATTGTTGCAGCAAAAGCCACTACGGTAAAAGACATTATTGGTAATTCTGAAATCATTCGCCAGGTGAATGCCGAAGAATTTGCTGATGAGCAATTTGGTTTGCCTACCATTCAAGATGTATTGGCTGAACTTGAAAAACCGGGCCGTGACCCACGTCCGGAATTCCGTACTGCCAAGTTCCGTGATGACATCACTGAAGTGTCACAATTGACTGAAGGCATGCAGCTGGAAGGCGTGATTACTAACGTAACTAACTTCGGTGCCTTTGTAGATGTAGGTGTACACCAAGACGGTTTAGTCCATATTTCTGAACTGGCGAATGAATTTGTATCCGATCCACACAAAGTGGTGAAACCGGGTCAGATCGTGCAAGTACGTGTGCTCACTGTCGATGCTGAACGTAACCGTGTGAACCTGTCGATGCGTCCTGAAGGTTCGGAAGCACCGGCTAAAGCATCACGTCAGCCACGCCGTGACAATGCTCAGAATGAACAACGTGGTGAACGTAAGCCTCAAGCTAAACGTCCACAGCATGCACGTCCTCAAGGCGACCGCCCACAAGGTCATAAAAAGCCTCAAGCGGCTAAACCACAAGAAAACAAAATTGGTGGTTTAGGTGCGTTGTTATTGCAAGCCGGGATTAAAGGTTCGAAATAATCCTTGATTCATAATAAAAACCTCCCAATTGGGAGGTTTTTATTTGATTTTTACGAATTAATGATTGGCACAATCCAGCTACAGATAATCAGAATAATACCCAAATGACCCAACTTACGCGTGATTTTTTCTATCGTTGAAACCCGAACAGCAGGCTGCTGAGAAGCGTTTTTCATTTTTAGCGATGCCAGAGACTTATTGAAATGTAGGAATACGCCTAAATCGATACAAATTAAAATAACCTGAGTTCGATATAAAAAAAGAGTAGAAAAAAAGCCCTGTTTTTGTAACATATTGGTTCTCAAGACAAAATGTTATAAAACAAGGCTTCTCAATGGATCA
>NZ_JBIQOC010000075.1:0-22954 GCF_044130295.1 Acinetobacter uliginosus
AAAGCACTGTAATAAAGGCGATATTTGATTTTTTATGGCTATCGCCACTCGCTTATATCCCCCACCTGACTGTCGGTGGGGGTCTTACGCTCGATGAAGATAAATCACTAATTTTATGATTCTTCCCTAAATGATTGGTGACAATGAAGTTTTTTTAACACGAATGCAGAAGTTGATGTCTTGTTCAATTAACCATGTAAACCACTGCTCACCGATAAACTCTCTGTCTGCGAACACATTCACAATACGGTCTTTACCAAAAATGGATATAAAGCGTTGAATCAAAGCAATCCGCTCTTTCGTATCTGAATTTCCACGTTTATTAAGCAATGTCCAAACGATAGGTATCGCTATTCCACGATAAACGATCGCAAGCATCAGGATATTAATATTTCGTTTTCCCCATTTCCAATTGGTTCTATCTAAAGTCAGTTGCACTTTGTCGAATGAAAACATATTGAAAATCAACTGAGAAATTTGACGATAATCAAAATACTGACCTGCAAAGAAGCGCTGCATACGTCGATAAAATGATTGTGGTAAGCACTTGATGGGCAAGGCTTTAGATGCAGAAGAAAGATTACATGTTTGCTTTAAAATGATCACAAGCATGATGAGCGCAAAGCACTTTAAATGTGACTTGTTCCATTTTAGAGATTTGTTTAAGATAAGATATAACTCATTGAGATGTGTCATAGTATTCGTCGTTAGAAAACAATTATTGTGACATTATTTCAATGAGTTATCTATTTTTGTCGTGTACAGAGAAAAATTTTGTACTTCTTACTTTATTTTAAAATGATGTTTCTCTGGAATAAGTTTGATTTTAATTTTTTTATAAAGTCTCTCTTCAGCATTTTCTGCTGATTTGGTCACTTTATCCGCAAATTTCTGATCAGACATAAGCATGGCATACGTTTTATAGCCTATTTCAAGCTCTTGTGTTTTATTGCCAGCTTGTTCAAACTGTTCAATTAATTTGTTGATCTTTTTAACACTGATATCGCTCATATAGTTGACTCATTCCCTCTTGATTTTTACTTTAGGATTGGATTGTTACAATTTGGTTAAAATGAATTTAAATCATTGCAAGTGATTGTCATTTATACAATAACTCAAAAATTTTCGTTAAAAAATCTGATTCATTAATTGTTGCTGGGCAATGTAGACTGGTTGTCCACTACCAGGCTGACATTGTATCCAGGTTCCATCTGCGTGTAATTCCCATGCACGCCGATTATCTTTGAGATAATTATTCAATCCTTCTTCAAGAATTTGTTTGCGAATTTTTTTATTCTCGATCGGGAAACAGGTTTCGATGCGAGAAAACAAATTACGTCCCATCCAATCCGCACTGGCGCAATACAGTTTGCTGTCACCATCATTATAAAAATAATACACTCTAGTATGTTCCAAATAACGTCCGACGATTGAACGTACACGAATATTGTCGGAGAGCCCTGCAACTTGTGGTCGTAAGCAACAAATTGAACGAACGATTAAATCGATTTGTACACCCGCTTGTGATGCTTGATAAAGTTCATGAATCAGTTGCGGTTCAGTTAATGCATTGACTTTAATAATGATCTGCGCTTTTTTTCCTGCTTTACTATTTTTAATTTCCTGCTGTATGAGTTCAAGTAATTGTGAGTGAAGGGTAAATGGCGCGTGAAAAAGTTTTTCCAGCTTTATGGTTTTTCCCATACCAGTTAATTCTTGAAAGATTTTATGTACATCTTCACAAATATCAGCATCACTGGTAAGTAAGCCATAATCGGTATAGATTTTGGCATTGGTCGCATGATAGTTACCTGTACCTAAATGAACATAACGTTTAATTTTGTCTATTTCACGACGCACGATCAGAATCATTTTGGCATGAGTCTTATAGCCGACAATCCCATATACGACAACTGCGCCAGCTTCTTGTAATACATTGGCAACTTCGATATTTGACTCTTCATCAAAGCGTGCACGTAATTCAATCACGGCTGTGACTTCCTTACCGTTCCGTGCCGCTTCAGCAAGGACTTGCACAATTTCAGAATCTACACCACTGCGATAAAGTGTTTGTTTTATAGCCAACACATGTGGATCACGGGCTGCCTCTTTCAGCAACTTAATGACCGGAGCGAAAGAGTGAAAAGGGTGGTGTAATAAGACATCTTCGGTTTTTAATACCTCAAATATCGATTTTTTACTATACAACCCTTTTGGTAATTTTTGTACATAGGGAGGGAAACGTAACTCGGGTAAATTAAAGTTCGATATAAAACGAGCCAGGTTAACAGGACCATTCACCAGATAGAGCTGATCTTGATCAAGATCAAATTGTTCCAGTAAATAATCAGTAATCATCTCTGGACACGCTTTATTCACTTCGAGTCTGACAGCGCGACCAAAACGTCGAGATGAAAGTTCCCCTTTTAAAGCGATTGCTAAATCTTCCACATCCTCTGATACGGTGAGGTCAGCATTTCGCGTTACCCGGAATTGATAACACCCGGTTGTGGTCACTCCTGGAAATAATTCATGAATATGTTGCTGAATGATCGCGGAAAGTAAAATGTAGTGCTCAGCCTCACCAGAAACATGCGTGGGTAATTTAACTAATCTTGGCAATGATCGAGGGGCAGGAACAATCGCTAAATCAATTTTTCGTCCAAAGGCATCGTTGCCTTCCAAAGTGACAATAAAGTTTAAGCTTTTATTGGCTAAACGAGGAAAAGGGTGTGCGGGGTCTAGACTGATGGGGGTTACAACAGGTTGAACTTCATGATGAAAATAATCTTTAATCCATGCTTTATGTTTTTGAAGGATATCACCATGCTGAATAAAATTAACTCCATTGCCTTGCAGTTGTGGCAGGATATTATAGTTCAGTATTTTATACTGTTCCTCAACGGCCTCATGTGCAAGCTTAGAAATCGTCGTCAGTATTTCTGAGATGAATAAATTATCCGGACGGGTCTTATTATGGCTAGACAGCTCAAATTGCTGTATCAAACTCGCGACACGTATTTCAAAAAATTCATCTAGATTTCGTGAAAAAATAATTAAAAAATTGAGTCGTTCAAGTAAAGGATATTCAGTATCTTTCGCCTGTGCCAATACTCGCTTATGAAATTCAAGTAAGGAAAGGTCCCGATTAATATAAGTTTTTAATGTATGTATGGAAGAATTTGAAGGCACACTTAAAGCAGTCATTTATGGCTCTTATATCATTAGATAACAAGGTTCAAATCAATTGAATAAACATTCATAAAACCCTTAAATGAGACAAACTGATTTTCAGTACATTAAATAAGAAAATTATTGTATTAATAAAAGGCTAAAATTGAATTCTATTCAACTTTAACAGTCTGCGGAAATTACATTACAGATTTGTTAAATTATACCTTATATATTATTTAAGCGTATGTTATTTATACTTTTTAGTGATTTTTTTGCATTATTTATTTAATTTTTCTTTTTTGCAGTTACTCAAACCTAGAGCCATTTACATTTGCTCATAAAAAATCGATCGTCTGTAATCGAGCCTTAACATAGAAAGGGTTAATTTAAGTCCAGATTCCAAAGAATCTTTGTGGATTCACTCAACCATTTTTTCGATTTGCTAAAGGTAAAGATATGTCCGAAAGAAAAGTCGCATTTGTGACAGGGGCACTCGGTGGTATTGGTAGTGAGATTTGTCGTCAGCTGGTAAAGGCAAATTATAAAGTGATTGCAACGGTTGTGCCTCGAGAGGAAGACCGTGAAAAGCAGTGGTTAAAAAGTGAGGGATTCCAACAGGAAGATGTCCGTTTTGTCTTAACCGATCTGACCCATCATGCTGATGCGACGAGCGCGATCCAGGATGCGATACAGGCTGAAGGTCGCGTAGATGTGTTGGTGAATAATGCCGGCATCACACGCGATGCAACATTTAAGAAAATGTCCTTTGAACAGTGGTCACAGGTAATCGATACCAATTTAAAGACACTATTTACCGTGACCCATCCAGTCTTTAATAAAATGCTGGAGCAAAAGCAGGGACGCATTGTCAATATTAGTTCGGTCAATGGTCTGAAAGGACAGTTTGGTCAAGCGAATTATTCAGCCGCAAAAGCGGGCATGATCGGTTTTACCAAGGCTCTGGCTCAGGAAGGTGCACGTTCCAATGTTTGCGTGAATGTTGTAGCCCCGGGCTATACGGCAACACCGATGGTGACTGCCATGCGGGAAGAGGTCGTAAAAAGTATTGAAGACCAGATTCCTTTGCAGCGTCTTGCCCAGCCTGAAGAAATTGCAGCGGCTGTCATGTATCTGGTCGGTGAGTATGGCACCTATATTACGGGTGAAACCTTATCGATCAATGGCGGTTTATACATGCAATAAGTCCTGTGCTCACTGAGCCAGTTTTTTCATTTATTTTTTAACAATAACTAAATTTTAAGTACTATAAATCAATGGAGTAATACACATGCTATATGGCGATATCTTTTCAAACATGAATGCTCAGTACAAAAATATGTTTGAACCTTATGCAAAATTTAACAGTCTGGTGGCAAAAAATTTTGCGGATCTGACCAATTTACAACTCAATGCTGCACGTCATTATGCCGATATTACCTTGTCGCAAGTCTTTGCCAACAGTGAAGTCAAAGACATGCAAAGTATGATCAATTGTGGCATGAAGCAAGTGGAAACCATGAGCAAACTCAGCCAGCAAATGATTGATGATGGCCAAAAACTGGCAAGCTTGGCCACTGAATTTAAAGCCGAGTTTGACAAGTTAGTTAGCGAATCGATGCCGAACAATAAATAACGGTTAACAGTCCTAATGAAGATTGAAGACTAGCGAGCGGGGAAGTGGAGATCACTTCCCCGTTTTTCGATTCCATTCCTGATAGGAAAGTGAGGAATGACCCAGTATGCGGAGTGGTGCAAATGCAGCAGAATCTTTTTCAGTTTAATCAGAACGTCCAGCGTTTTTTCGATGTCCATGAAGAAATCTGGAAGAAAGTGCAAGAATTTTACTATGGTGATAATCCGCTCAATGATGCATTGAACAAAGTCAACAGTGAAGATATGAACCTGTTCTTTCAGGCATTAACCAAAAATCCGGCACGCTTGATCGAGATGCAGAGCAAATGGTGGATCGGTCAGATGCAGATTTACCAAAATATCATGCTGCGCAGTGTGAACAAGGATATTCAGCCTCTCGTGAAACCTGAGCCGGGTGATCGCCGTTTCAAGGATACACTTTGGCAAGAACCCAATTACGATCTCTTGACCCAGTCTTATCTGCATTTCAGTCAATTGGTACAAGAAATGCTGGATGAGGTCGAAGGCATCCCAGATAAAGTCCGCCAGCGTATCCACTTTTTCACCCGCCAAATGGTGAATGCCTTTTCTCCCGGCAATTTCTTGTGGACCAATCCGGAAGTGATTCATCAGACGGTACAGGAACACGGGCAAAATCTGGTGCGTGGCATGGAAATTTTCCATGACGATATCATGAACAGCAGTAAATATCTGTCCGTACGCATGGTCAATAATGACTCGTTCCGTTTAGGAAAAGATCTGGCCTATACGCCGGGTGCGGTGGTCTTTGAAAATCCGGTTTTTCAATTGTTACAGTATGAAGCGACCACTGAAACTGTATATCAGACGCCTATTTTGCTCATCCCGCCTTTTATTAATAAATACTATATTCTGGATTTGCGTGAGCAGAATTCTTTTGTGAACTGGTTACGTCAGCAAGGGCACACGGTATTTTTAATGTCCTGGCGTAATCCGGGAGCTGAACAAAAGGACATGCGCTTTGAGGACCTGATTACCTCCGGTACGGTTGAGGCAATGCGTGTCATTGAGGAAATGACCGGAGAAAAAGAGGTCAATGCCATTGGCTATTGTATCGGTGGAGCGGTGCTTGCTGCGACGCAGGCGTACTATGTGGCGAAACGTCTGAAGAATCACGTCAAGAGTGCCACCTATCTGGCAACCATGTTGGACTTTGACAATCCAGGCAGTTTGGGTGCTTTTATTAATGAGCCGGTCATTCAAGGGATTGAAACTTTGAATCAACAGGTGGGCTATTTTGATGGCCGTATGTTGGCGGTGACCTTTAGTCTGTTACGTGAAAATACCCTGTACTGGAACTATTACATTGAAAATTACCTGAAGGGCAAGCATCCGTCTGACTTTGATATTTTGTACTGGAATAGTGATGGCACCAACATTGCCGCACATGTGCACAATTTCCTGGTACGCAATCTGTACCTTAATAACGAACTGATTCAGCCGAATAAGATCAAGGTCAATGGTGTGGGTTTAAACCTGTCGAAAGTGAAAACACCGAACTTTTTTATCTCGACACAGGAAGATCATATTGCACTATGGGATACGTGCTTTAAAGGATCTACCTATCTGGCGGGTGAAAGCACGTTGGTCCTCGGCGAATCTGGACATGTGGCAGGCATTGTCAATCCGCCAAACCGCAACAAGTATGGCTGTTATACCAATAATATACCTTATGAAAACCCGAAACAGTGGCTGGCAGATGCCCAGTTCCATCCAGAATCCTGGTGGTTACGCTGGCATGAATGGATCGCACCTTATACCGGCGATCAGGTTCCAGCGCGTACATTAGGTAGTGCAACTTATCCTGTCAAGGAAGCTGCACCGGGCAGTTATGTACAGGTCAGTCTGTTTTAGCATTTAGGTATTCTCACTGCCGGCCAATCGTATGGGGGCAGGAGTATCAAGCAAGACATGTGTTAAAAAATAGGAAATAAAATGAAACAAGTTGTGATTGTTGCCGCAAAACGTACCGCGATTGGAAGTTTTTTGGGTGGCCTGGCTAGCGTCAGTGCACCGCAGTTAGGAAAGGTAGTGATTGCTGCGGTATTAGACGCTGCCGGAATAAAGCCAGAACAGGTAGATCAGGTCATTATGGGGAATGTGTTGACTGCAGGTGTGGGACAAAATCCGGCACGTCAGGCGGCAATTGCAGCGGGTATTCCGGTTTCAGTACCCGCTTCGACCTTGAATGTGGTGTGTGGTTCTGGACTGCGCGCTGTTCATTTGGCCGCACAGGCCATTGCCACTGGTGAAGCCGATATTGTCGTGGCAGGGGGGCAGGAGTCGATGTCACAAAGTGCCCATATTATCCAGATGCGTAACGGACAGAAGATGGGCAATGCGCAATTGGTGGATAGCATGGTCTATGATGGTCTGACCGATGTGTATAACCAGTATCACATGGGAATGACTGCTGAGAATATTGTGGAAAAACTGTCGATTAGCCGTGAAGATCAGGATGCTTTGGCACTATCTTCTCAGCAGCGTGCAGTTAAAGCACAGGTGGAAGGGAAATTTGACGCAGAAATTGTGCCAGTGCAAGTGCCACAACGTAAAGGTGATCCGCTAGTTTTTGATCGTGATGAATATATCAAACCCGAAACGAATCAACAAAGTTTAGCTAAGCTGCGTCCAGCCTTTAAAAAGGATGGAACGGTGACTGCAGGTAATGCCTCAGGGATTAATGATGGCGCAGCAGCCGTATTGGTGATGAGTGCCGATAAAGCAGCAGAGCTTGGTTTACAGCCACTAGCAAAAATTAAAGCCTATAGCCTGTCGGGTATTGAGCCGGAAGTGATGGGACTCGGTCCGGTAAATGCTGTGAGAAAAACATTAGAAAAAGCAAGCTGGTCTTTGGACGAGGTTGATCTGGTAGAAGCCAATGAAGCCTTTGCCGCACAAGCTTTAGGAGTGTCGAAAGAACTGGGCCTCAATATGGAAAAGGTCAATGTCAACGGTGGAGCTATTGCCTTAGGCCATCCAATTGGAGCCTCAGGCTGTCGAATTCTGGTCACGCTGTTACATGAAATGCAACGCAGTGAAAAGAAAAAAGGACTGGCGACCTTATGTATTGGTGGTGGAATGGGCGTTGCATTAGCAATTGAGCGACTTTAAACATTATTTCTGATTGCGAGAAGCTTTGTTGCATAAAGATTTTCAAGCCTAGATGTCCCGAACCGATTTTGAACTGAGTGCTGTATGTTAGTCACTTTTTAGCAACAGGGATCGCTGCTAAAAATTTATGATCATTTACTAAGTCCCCACTTAAAAATACTATGTGGGGACTTACATCAAGCTAATTGTATCGATTATTTAGGAGGTGCTTTAACCGATACTTACTGAATTAAAACAGCATCTTATATTTTTCTAGCAAAACTGTCATCAATCATTCATAACGATGTAATGTACAAAAATTAGTCTAATCAAAATTTTAACAAACATTAAAAAATATGAAGACTTTAAAACCACATACCTTATGTCTCAGCTTGGCTTTATTAGGCTGTTCGTTTCCAAGTTATGCACAACTCATGTTCAGTCAATATATTGATGGTTCCTCTAACCGTAAAGGATTAGAAATTTATAATCCTGATGGTAGTACAGTAAATTTAGCAGATTATGAAATTCAGCAATTTAGCAATGGATCAACCACTAAGTCAGCAGCTTTTCCATTACAAGGTACATTGGCAAGCAAAACAAAATACGTTATTGGTCGCTCAGAATTACAGACGGAAATTGGTTCTAAAGTTGATCAGGTTGCAGGACTTTCTTTTAATGGGGATGATGCACTTGTCCTGCTGTATAAAGGTACGCCAATAGATCGTTTTGGTCGAGTGGGGGAAGATCCAGGCACTGGTTGGGGAGTCAGTTTTAGTAGTTATCAAAATAGTTTGTCACGTACTAAAACTTCAAATAATGTCACTTCGATCGATCCTGCAGCAGCATTTGAGTTAGAAAGCCAATGGTCTAAATGGTCTGAACGAAATGCATTCAACAGTTACTTAGGTGCAGTCAATACTGAATCTACCTTGGCTGAAATCAGTTGCAGTACGGCCGATACGCCAATTGCAGACTTACAAACCGCTGCACTCAATCAGCAATATATCGTTCGTGGAGTCATCACTGCTGATTATCGTTACCAAAATGGTTTTTCCGGGTTTTATATTCAATCCCCAGACAGTAAAGCTAAACTTGGCTTAAGCAACGCCATTTTTGTATATTTACCCGCAAGTAGTACAGTGACTGGTGGAAAAGTAGGTGAAGAGGTTATTTTTAAAGGTCGTCTTACTTCTTATCAGAACCAGCTACAGATCGATCAACTCAGCAGTAATATTCAAACCTGTAATCAACAAGCTGAAAATCTGGTTAGCGCCACTCCTTTACAATTGCCCTTCTCAAGTTTGACGGATGCAGAAGGTCATAGCCCTAAACGATATCAAGGGATGCTGGTCAAAATACCGCAGACTTTAACCATTAGTGAAAATTATAATTATGGGCGATATGGTGAGCTATCCTTAAGCTTGGGGCGCTTATATATTCCAACCAATTTATATCCAGCAAAATCACTTGAAGCCGTCAATTTGGCCAAACAAAATTTATTGTCAAAAATTATCCTGGATGATGGTTATAACAATCAAAATAGAACCCCATGGCTGCCGCAAAACTTTAATGCATTAAACACTTTAAGAAGTGGCTATCAGTTGAAAAATGTTGAAGGGATTCTGGAATATCGCTTTAATACATGGCGTATTCAACCTATTTTAAATAAAACACAGCCTGAAATCATTAAAGACTCAAATTTAAGAACAACAGTACCCGCAAAAGAGTCCAGACAAATTCGTGCCGCTGCTTTTAATGTATTGAATTATGATAATGGTACCACCCAAGGTTTTCCTACGGAACGCGGTGCAACCTCACAATCCGAGTTTAACAAACAGCATCAGAAAATCGTGACTGCTTTGAAAGCGATTGATGCAGATGTTTATGGATTAATGGAAATTGCAAACAATGGCTATGATGAGAAAAGTGCAGTCGCTTACCTCAGCAAAGCTTTAGGTGCCGATTGGAAATATATCATTCCACCGAAGATGACCAAACTGGGTACAGATGCAATTGCTGTGGCTATTATTTATAACAGTAAGCGCGTTAAAACCGTGGGAGAACCCACGGTCTATGATGATCAGACTCAAAAGAACCGGGTAACGATGGCACAAAGCTTCCAGTCTTTATCTGGCGGGAAAATTTTTACGATTATACCGAATCATTTGAAATCTAAAGGCAGTTGTCCTGATGATAAAACTTCGTTAGATGCTGATCAAGGTGATGGACAGGGCTGTTGGAACGCGACACGTTTAACAGCAGTACAAAAATTGATGCAGTGGATTGCAACGAATCCGACCAAAGTGAATAACCCCAATTATTTACTGGTCGGTGACATGAATAGTTACGCTAAAGAAGACCCAATATTGGCATTTGAAAAAGCCAATTATAAGGTTTTGCTAAATGATGAAAAAATTGGTCAGGGTAAAGCAGCCTATAGTTATATTTTTGGCGTAGCCAGTGATACTAATGGCAATGGCGGTTCAGGAAACTTAGATCATGCCATTGCCGATGCGAACTTATACCCAAGGGTGAAGCGTGCTTTTGCATGGCACATCAATGCGGATGAGCCGACAGCTTTAGATTATAATGAAGAATATAAAACACAAGAGCAAATCACAGCATTCTATAGCGATAATGCATTCCGTTCTTCCGATCATGATCCTGTGATTGTCGATATGGATCTCAATGAGAATGTAGCAAACACTCCTGATAGCACTGAAATAAGTGGTGGCAGCATGGGAGTATGGTCAATTTTTGCATTAGCCGGGCTTGTTTTAGTTTCCACTCTACGCAGACGTAAATTGAGTTGATTGAATAAAGTATCAATTTAAAAAACTGAAGACATATAGCGGATGGCTGAATTGCTGAGCACATCAAGACATTCTTAAATGATAGGTTTCGATAATAGCTCTATGCTAGGATCTTTAGAATTTTTTTGTTGATTTAATCGATAAGGAGAAATATAAAATTTCTCCTTATTTTATTGTGCGGAAAATAGCTAAATTCATGAATTTTAAACAATAGTCCCACATTATTTATGATTAAATTATGATCAAAATGGTATGGCTATGACCTTTAAAAATAGAAGCATTCAATATTCAAGTATCACATGCAGTCTATTCGTTTCCAGTATATTTTTAGCAGGGTGTAATAATGATACTAAAGACAGTACCAGTATAACGCCTATCATTCAATCTGAACCGCTGGAAGTAAATGTATTGCATATTAACGACAGCCATTCACATTTGGATGAAGAAAGTACCAAATTACTGCTGGAAACCTCTGTAGGTAATCGCGAGCCAATCCAGGTTTCAAATGGCGGATTTGCACGAGTTGCGGCACTGATGAATAGCCTAGCCAGTACGGAGAAAAACCCGATAAAAATTCATTCAGGAGATGCCATCACTGGCGATTTGTACTTTACTTTAAAAGAAGGTGAAGCCGAAGCAGATCTCATGAATACGGTATGCTTCGATACGTTAACATTAGGCAATCATGAATTTGATAATACCGATGAAGGCTTAAAAAAATTTATTGGTTTCTTGAATAATAAAGGTCGCTGTAAAAATAAAACACAAGTTTTAAGTGCCAATGTCGAGTTTGGAAAAACCTCAGCACTCTACCAGACTGATCTGGTAAAACCTTATACCATTATGGACAAAGAAGGGCAAAAAATTGGCTTAATCGGTCTAACGATTGCTGATAAAACCAAGAATGCCTCTCGTTCGAATGCAGATACCATTTTTAAAGATGAATTAACCACTGCACAAAACTATATTGATCAGCTCAAGCAACAAGGCATTAATAAGATTATTGTACAGTCTCATTTAGGCTATGGCATGGATAAAGCACTGGCTGCACAATTGTCTGGTGTTGATGTCATTGTGGGTGGTGATTCACATACCTTGCTGGCAGATGCAAAGTTGAAAAACTATGGAATGAGTCCAGAAGGCAACTACCCAACAACCCTAAAAAATAAAGATGGTGAACAGGTTTGTGTTGTACAAGCATGGCAATATGCCTATGTGGTTGGTCAATTAAAAGTAAATTTTGATGCCAACGGAAAAGTTCAAGCATGTACCGGCAAAGCAAATGTATTAATTGGAGATGATTTTAAGCGCAGTGCTAAAGATGCTCCAGCCCTGAATACTACTGAATTGGATGTGATTAAAAAAGATATTGAAAGCAGTAACAGCTTGCGTATTATTCAACCTAATGCTGCAGCTTTAGCTATCCTGGAACCGTATAAAGTTGCTAAAAATTTATTGGGCAAGGAAATTGTTGCCAATGCCCAAGAAAATCTATGCCTGCGTCGTGTACCCGGAACGACAAAAGATACCTCACGTTCCACGTTAGGGGACATCTGTAATAAATCAGATTTTACCAACCAACATGGCGGTGATGTGCAACAACTCGTGGCTGAAGCATTTTTGCAACAAGGTAAAAAGTATTTTAATGCCGATATCTCGATCCAAAATGGCGGTGGTGTCAGGGTAGATCTTCCCCAAGGTGATATTTCTGTAGAGAAAATTTATACGGTATTGCCATTTAAAAACACATTGGTGCAATTGAAGGCGACTGGGCTAGAAATTAAAAATGTACTTGAAGATGCGATGGATGCAGTCGTAAATAACAATACCGGTAGTTATCCCTACGCGGGTGGACTGCAGTGGGATGTAGATTTATCCAAAACCAAAGGTCAACGGATATCCAACTTAAAAGTTCGCAATGCACAAGGAATTTATGAAGCTTTAAATCCAGACCAGACCTATCAGGTGATTACCATTAATTTTCTGGCAGATGGTCAAGATTTTTATAGCAGTTTTAAAAATATCACTGGTGAACGACGTGTAGAGGTGGGACTGGATTATGCTGAAGCCTTCTTGGATTATGCAAAAAATGAAAAAGTGTTGAAACGCTTAGCTGTTGAACGCTACAGTACGCAGACTTATAAAGAATAAGCTGACTTGATTAGTCCGGGTCAGCCGAATGATGACTGACTCGGAGCATGTAGAGTCTGTAAATCATTATAGTCAAGTTCCAAATCTGGTCTTGGTCAATTTTTCCATTTTTTATCGTATGCGAGCATACTCCAAAATATTGTGCAGTTTTGTCTTTAAAATTTTTGAATATCTTCAGCCTTCTACTGTAATAGAATCCTACTCAATGAGGTTGCTTATAATTGCTTGTTGTATCATGGTGCTGATGATAGTGACTTGATTTATGCATTTCATGCTGATCAGATTTATCTTTAGGATTCTTTTGTGGCTGAAGATCCTCTTGATTTGTCTGTTCTTCAGCTCTTTTAGATTCCGATTCATCTTTGGGGTGCTGTTGCTTGGTCATTTTATTTATCCTTTTCAAAAATTATAAAATTACCGATTGTTTAACCGACCCAATTAGAATGCGCGGACGCAAAAAAAAGAGATAGTTTTATATTGTATTGGCTTTGTTGCACCAAAGTTCTCTAGATATTTACTATTAAAAAATGGCGAAGTCGTATCTATCACCGCGACTATAGCCATCGTCACAGTCGGGCAGGATGAAACACTGGAAAACGTCATCGAAAGGGCAGATCAGGCCATGTATGGGAAACAGCAGGGACGTGACAGAACCGTATTCGCATGATCAGAATGAGTCTTGAGCTCGATTTTGAATAGTCGAGTCCCCCCCAAATGACCCCATCCTTCATGATTGAGCACAATTTTCACTTGTCGCTCTACCTAAAAACCATTCAAGAACTGTTCTCGGCATTAACGTTCAGCTAGCACCTTGGATAATCTTTTGGTATGGGCAATTAATCGGTCCAGCCAGCGTTTTGCTGCCAGCAGTTTTAAGCTTCTGGCTGCACTCAGCCGGTTCAAAGTGGCATATTGCATCACTTCCTCACGTAAGGCTGTCCGATGCTCATCGCTCCACTGTTTGAGATTGGTCACTTCCTGCTTAAAATTCTCAATCTTTTCAGCATTTTCTAAAAAATCCGGATGGCTGACATAATGCTCGAGAATATTTAAAAAATCTAAAGCCACTTGATAAATCTGTGGTTGGGTTCGAATAGCCAGTGCATAGGGAACACCTTCCAGATCACTGCGTAGAACCCGAATATACACCATCATCCTTAATAAAGAGGTCAGTCGCTGTTTATCCTGTTGATATTCTGGAACGACTATTTTTTCTAAATACGCCTCTAGATACTCAATCTCTTGATCTAATTGTTGTAATTGTTTTGGGCTCAGATTGACGCCTTCCTGAAATGCACGACGTAATATCTCAAACATCTGAATCAGGATTTGATAAGTCACTTTTTCTGCAGCAATGATGGCCACACTTGGAATGTCCAGATTGGATTCATCCAGAATTTCTAGGGCACCGGACTTTTTCTGCGGTAAAAACTTACAAATGAGCTGATTAAAGGGATGGATCAAGGGCATAAAAATACATGCGCCGATTAAGCTAAATAAAGTATGAAATGCTGCCACAATGACGACTTCATCCCATTCAGCAATATATTGAACATGACGGTAGGCCCAGTTAAATAAGGGAATCAACAAAAAGAAAGCAAATATCGCACTGACCACATTAAAAACCACATGCACCGCTGCAGTCCGCTTGGCATTCACCGAGCCGCCAATCACAGCCAGTACTGCGGTTGCCACTGTCCCGATATTTTGTCCAATCACCAGTAACAAGGCTTGCTGCAGATCAATCGCAGTACTGGCTAAAGCTGCTAAAGTCGCGGTAATAGCGGCACTGGAAGACTGCAGCAAGACCGTCATGATCAGTCCGATCCAGACCAGAAACAGTTTCTGCCAGAATGAATCATAGTGAAAAATGGACAAATCGACTTGTTGAGCAAGACCTGACATCGCAAGCTGTAATTGCTCAATCCCAAAGAAAATTAGGCCAAAACCTGCAAGCGCAAAACCGAATAAGGCCAAACGCCCATGTGTTAATAATTTGAGCAACGCACCTACAGCAATCAGAGGTAAGGCAAAAGTGGTGATAGAAAATTTCACCCCGAGTAAAGCCACCATCCAGCCGGTACTGGTCGTTCCGATATTGGCCCCTATAATCACCCCAATCGCCTGGGAGAAACTCAATACTCCAGCTCCGACAAAACCGATAGTCGCCAGCGTCGTCGCTGTAGAAGACTGGACAATCAAGGTCAGACCAATACCAGAACATAGTGATTTCAACGGTGTTCCGGTAAATTTGGTCAGCCATAGCCGTAAGGTTTCACCAGCCATGTCCTTAAGACTGTCGGTCATTAAAATCATGCCAATCAAGAATAAACCAATACCGCCACAGAGCTGAGCAATAACTTCGAGCACAATTTTCCCAAGGTGTTTTTAGCATCAGCATACCGTCTGATCCAGGCGATGTCATTAACTACAATCCGAGGATAGGATTTGGTCATAGGGATTTTGATCACGGGTTGAGCTCAAAAGCCCGATAGCACTGCAATAAAATACAATCCAGGTAAAAAAATCACAAAATATTCATCTGCATTTTTTTAAAATGATGTCGGTCAGCTTGATCTGACCAAAATACACAGAGACATAAATTTAAATTTTATCGCTCAATTTTTATTTTAAAAATCAAAGCAATCAGGGGTATGTGGTGCGTCAAGTAATTGAATATGTAGGAGCGGACCTGTCACGGATCATTGAAATGGCTTGGGAAGATCGAACGCCTTTTGAAGCCATCCAGCGTGAGTTTGGTTTGAATGAAGCGGCGGTGATCCGCTTGATGCGGAAAAATATGAAAGCATCAAGTTTTAAAATGTGGCGTGAACGGGTCACCGGCCGAAAAACCAAACATCTGCAACTGCGTTCACCCGATGTCATTCGGGCCTATTGTTCACGGCAGTATAAACGTTTCTAAGCACTTTGTTTTGGCCGCTGTCTGGACTCACGTTTACATCGTTCAGAACAGTATCTGACTTCCTCCCAGCAGCGTTGCCATTTTTTGCGCCAAGTAAAAGGGCGCAAGCAGTGGATACATATTTTTTCAGGGAGATGCTGTTTTTTCATCGTTTATAACTCATTGATCTGGCTAAGGAGCTGCTGGGCATGGCTTATAATCTGCTGCCGATCTTTAAGTTTATCCAGCTGCTGATAGATCATGCCCATACGTGGATGATTGCGGAATATCGCTTCATGCCGGATCATGAAATACCAGTACAGGCTGTTAAACGGACAGCTGTCCGGCTCGGTACGGGTTTTGACATTGTAGCTACAGTGCTTGCAGTAATCTGACATCTTATGGATGTAATTACCCGAAGCCGCATAAGGTTTGCTGGCCATCAAGCCTCCATCGGCATGCATCACCATGCCCAGCGTGTTCGGCAGTTCTACCCATGCATAGGCATCGGCATAGACGGCCAGATACCACTCGCTGATCTGCTCCGGGTCTACACCAGTTAACAGGGCAAAATTGCCGGTCACCATCAGACGCTGGATATGATGCGCATAGGCATGCTGAAAGGTATTGCGGAAACACTCCGCCATACAGTTCATCCGGGTACGGCCGGTCCAGTAAAATTGTGGCAGTGGGGCTGAGTGCTGCAGTGCATTACGGTTGGCATATTCCGGCATGTACAGCCAGTAAATCCCGCGGACATATTCGCGCCAGCCGAGAATCTGCCGGATAAAACCTTCCACTGCATTTAACGGTGCATGACCGGCATGGTGGGCAGCTTCTGCTGCATCACAGACTTCTCTGGGCAGCAGCAGGCCGCAGTTCAAATAAGGCGAGAGCAAGCTGTGAAACAGCGTGTCTGCCCCCTGAACCATGGCATCCTGATAGTCGCCAAAATAAGGTAAACTGTGATCAATGAAATGCTGCAATGCAAGCAGGGCATTACTACGTGTGGTGGCCCAGCGGAAATCGTCAAGGCTGCCAGGGTGATTGGGAAATTCGTATTCAACCAGTTGCAGCACCTCCAGATCAATCTGATCGCGTTCAAAATGCAGTGGTGTAGGCAATGGCGGACTGCCTGACCAGGCCTTGCGATTGGCACTGTCATAGTTCCACTGTTGTCCTACAGGCTGCTGTCCCTGCATCAAATAGCTGGTCTGCTTGCGCATTTCCCGATAAAAATATTCCATACGCAGTGTCTGGTAGCGGCTGGCCCATTTCCGGAACTGCTCTGGACTACAGAAAAAACGGTTATCATTCAGGCACTGTACCGGCAGTTGCAGCTGCTGGCTCCAGTGCTGTTCAATCTGCTGCTGCAAGCGGTATTCACCGCAGTGGGTTATCACCAGTTCTGTGACGGGAAATAGCTGTTGCTGCGCCTGCACGAAATCCAGCAGGCTACGAATCGGACTAGCAGGTTGAAAGGTGTGATAACGTACACGCCAGCCTTCAGCTTTGAGCTCTTTGGCAAAATGACGCATGGCACTAAAAATCAGGGCAATTTTCTGCGGATGATGGTTGACATATGTGACTTCCTCAACAACTTCAGCCATCAGGATCACATCCCGGGTACGGTCCAGCGCCTTGAGTGTAGCAAGCTGATGATGAAGCTGGTCACCCAGAATTAAACCGAAACGCATACTGATCTCAGAACCCGTGAAAGATAGCGTAGTCTAAATATAGTGACTTCAATTTTTTGTGAAAATATCGATCAGTAAAGTGATCCTAGACAATATTGTGGACAACCGATTCCTCTAAATTCTTAAAATATTTCTGTTCAAAGGTTTCAGGACTGAACAGTCCCGTAAAAGCTATTGCTAGATCCAGATTTTGAATATTCCCCCATAAAAATACCCCCTCTGAATGAAATATAAAGAGGGGGTATCAAATTGACTCACTCAATTTTATTAGTTTGGGAACAATTTATTTCCACAAGACAAGCGAACAATTAATGAGTTGGTTCGTCCGCTTTTACGCCTTTTTGGTACAAAGTATAGATATAAATTGGAATATTTAAGTCTTCTAAGTGCTTATAGATCAGTGGGCGTACATCTTCCCAGTCTAAACTGCCAACGCCTGTTGCAAGACGTGGTAACGCTAAACTTTCAATCTTCTCTTCTTCAATCAACTCTTTTAAGTTTTTCAAAGTACGGTTGACATATTCTGTCGATGCTTTACCTGGTTTGGAACCATTATCATAAGCCGCTTCTTGTGTCATCAGGTTGACGATACGTTGACCTTCAGCATTCACCCATGTCCATTGTTCTCCCGCTTTAGGGTGATTAATATGGCAATAGTTACGGAAGTCTTTGTATAAGGCCGGCCAGTATTCACGCAGACTTAAAGCTAAACCTGTTGCAAAGTTATCATTTGGTGCAACACCGTGGGCAATTGCACGTGCATTACTCAGTAAAATATCTCCAGATACTTCATAAATCATAGATTTGACTCCTGTTTTAATGGTCTTGTTAAACTTCTCTTCTATATTCATTCTAGCTAGTCATTGCTATTTTTCTATCTAATTTAATAACCACTAAGTCTTTGCTAATTAATAAATTTTATAAAAATTTATGTTATAATTTTACAGGTAGAGCAATCCCATTTTTATTAAAAATTAGCATCAAAAAATTAATAAATTGGTTTAAAAATCAACCTATAAGTTGCTATATTCAGCTTAGCATTCTTTTCTGAAACTGGGTCTCATATCTGCTGCATTTGTTCTTAGACTTAAGTGCAATATAATTGAATCATTGGGTTTTTAAACCGAAAGAAAAAAGTTATGTTTCACTGGATGCTTACGTTTGTGCTAATTATTTTTACTAATATTCAGCCAAAAATTATAAAAAAGAATACTCGTATTAATTCTTTAAAGCAGCTCTCATCAAAAGAAATAAGCAAACACATACTGCCATAACCAAAGCAATAAGCGCATTACTCCCAAAATCACTGCTACATAGGCATGTAAGATCAAATAAGCAAAGCTAATCCAGCCACTTGCTCCATTGACCTCACTACCTTGATATTCGCACAACAGTACAAAAGCTACGGCAAATATTTCCATCATAATCATTGTATTCAAAACCCACGACCAAGGAAAATGCAGCAACCATACCCAAGCAATAAAAAGCAGAGCAACCGTGAGTAAAATCTTACTGAGCTGCCCCAATACTTGTAATTCCCTACCCGATTTATTCTGCATCTGTTTCCCTATCTAATCTTATTGAAGAAAGCTTATAGCATCATTATTTTGGGCACTGTTGCAAATAGGAATCTGAATCGATAGCTGTTTTCATGGATTTAAACCCCAGCATGGCACTAATGATGCGCTTTAACTTACCATGATCGCATTCAATCACGTTATTGTGATATTTAATCTGCCTGTGCTCAAGGGTGGGCGGACATTTTCCTTCCTGTTTTAACCGTGATAAAGCACTTCCTGATGTTCACGATAGCTAATGCCATATTTACAATACCAGCGTACAGCCAAAAAAATGATTTCGCCCTGAAAATGCCGACGATGGAAGGGATTCATATGCTTAACCTGTAACTAAAAACGATTTAGCTTACCATTAGCGGCTATTTGCAACAGTGCCATCGGCAGTGTGGCAAGTGTCGGGGTATTGGCACCTGCCAAACCACCAATCGTCATCACCATCACTGAAACGGTCTGGAATAAAGATTGTGAGCTAGCCAGGATAAAACCTGACGGTGCATGGTATTTTGCAGCATAAGAGCGAAACCTAAATTTTTGGTGAATAAGCAACGAATGAGAGTTTTGGTATACAGTCGGTACAACCCAAAACTGGACTTGACCAGATTTCATTCTTGAATAAGTTTGCTGTGCCTGTTTCAGTGGGAATGTTTCATTCAACCATTTCCAAGTTGCCAAACCGGCTAACCTATATGACTTTTTAGATCTTGTGCAAAATGAGCTATCGTATTTCATACGTGTTGTTGAATACGCTGAATACCCACCTGAGCAGCATCAATTGCCCCTGCCAAATAGCCTGAATAGTGTCGTGACCATTCGCTGGCAATCCCAATAATACGGTTTGTCCCAATATGGTCATTCGGGGTATTTTCAGGTGCCATTCCATGAGAGCTAGCAGGGTTTTTCCAGTCTTCTTCGGTAGCGGTGAAAATGTCTGTTGACCAGTCTTTGATATATTCATCTTCGGGTGTTGCCGCCTCTAAACCAAACAGGCGAATCAGTTGTGCCCGACAATGTGCCATAAGCTCATGTTCACTGACTTTCTGGCGGACATTTGCAGGAATACCCAAGAAACCAAATAATGCAGCATAACCGTTAGATGTAGATGCATCGTGGATTTCACCCATAGGACCTACATGGCTACTGGCTTGACCAGACAAGCCCTGTTTTCTCCAAAATGCTTCAGGATAAACTGCTACATACTTGGCATGAGGTGCCATCCATGTAGCGGTCTTGTTCCACTGGCTCAATAGAGATGAAGGCAAGGCTGGAGAGAATAAAATCTGTTGAGCAGTGAGGCGAGGTGCTAGGGCAATCAGAACGTAATTCGCTTCAACACGCGTTTCGCTGCCGACTTGGTCTTGGCTGGTTAAATGAATACGTTCATGTTCCTGTTGGGTAATATGTGTGACCTGTTGTTGAGTCAGAATTTTTTGTGCAGGAATCTGTTGGGCTAAACCATGAATCAGGCTGCTCATTCCTCCCTCAAGGCGAATCGATTGCGTTGATTCCCATGGACTCGATAACTGTACCGGTGCTATTCCCCGTTTTTTTTCAAAGACGAGCCTACCTGTATCAAACTGTTCATAAAAGGGAAGTTTGAGTTGTTGAACCAGTTGCATGAGTTCAGGGTTGAGTTCAGGCCAGATCCATGTTGCACCTAAATCAAATCCCTGCTCTGAATACACACGACCGCCTAAACGATCTCTTGCTTCTAGTACAATATAGTCTGTGATTTTGGCTTGTTCCAGTAAATAAGCAGCATATAGACCACTTAACCCTGCACCAATAATCGCAATCTTGGTCTGGATCATGACTGCTGCTCCACAAAATTTTGCGCAGAGGAAAGGTGGCCTGTTTTTACATACAGCGTTGCACCTGCTGCACTCGCGTAAAAGTGATGACTGCTTTGAATTGGTAAACGAACCCATGAACCTGCCAGAAAAGTTTCCCCGTTCATAATCAATTCACCCTGTATAACCAGAAGCTCTATACCCTTCAAGCTGTGTTCATCAAAGTTTTGATGTGGTTTAAGTTTTTCGAGATAGGTATGTTCATTATGAGATACATATAAGGGACAAATCAGACGTTGACCGATTGTTTGCCAGTTTTCAGACGCATGAGTATTGATACGTATCGTCTCGGTATGATCTTTGCTCATTTGCATGAGTTTGACAAAAATGAGTGTGCCATCTTCACTGGATGGGGTGTGTTTTGAACCGTCTGGATTGCGTAAATACCAGCCTGCTGGATAATGCTGATGGCCATTTTCAGTGAATGTTCCTGAAAGCACTAAAATTTCTTCACCTAAAGGATGCTCATGCTCTGGAAACATGGTTTGCGGTGCATAACGAACCAGACTGGTGGCACGGGCGGTTTCATTCCCCACTCGATCCAGCATGACCCGTTCAACTTCACCACGAGGTGATTTGACCCATTGATAATCGTTGGGTTTAACCACAGCCATCTGGGAAAAATCAGCATTAATCAACATGCTTTGTCTCATCCATTGTAATTTCTTTACCAATACCTGCACCACCACCAGTAACAATCACTACTTTCAAAGAAAATCTATTCATGACAATACGATCCTTTATCAAGTTGAATTTTTGCCCTGACATGTGCATGCTGTATGTCGTTCGTATAGATTGATTTTATGATTCATGTCTTATATAAACAAACGAGATAATCTTTTAATGATTGATAGAAAATCTTTAGAATGAAAACACCTGTATATCTCAATGCATTAAGGGCCTTTGAAGCCAGTGCCAGGCATCACAGTTTTTCGGCTGCTGCTGCCGAGCTGAATGTTACCCCTGCAGCAGTTGGGCAACTGGTTAAAAGTCTGGAAGATTATTTGGGTATCACCCTGTTTCAGCGAAGCACAGGGGGGAAGGCCCGCTTAATGGCAACTGAAGCAGCATTGATGGCATTGCCTGATATTCGTGCTGGGTTTGATAGGCTGACACTTGGAATGAAAAAATTACAGGCTCAAACCTCGACAGGAGTGTTAACCGTTGCCATTAGTCCAGCCTTTGCAGCGAAATGGTTACTACCAAGAATTGATAACTTTCAACAAGCCTATCCTGATATTGATATTCGACTGGATACCAATTTAAAGCCTGTGGATTTTGGTCGTCATGGAATTGATATTGCGGTGCGATATGGACAGGGGAGCTGGCCAGGATTAGTTGCAGAGAAATTAATGGATGAGGAGGTTTTTCCTGTCTGCTCACCAGCCTTTTATCAAAAATATCAGCAACAGTTACAACACGCTAAGAATTTATTAAATCTACCGTTAATCCATGATTTAACCATGGATGCCCATTCAGGTTTTACCACTTGGAATACATGGTTACAGTACAATCAGATTAGTAATCAACAGGTCCAGCGAGGGTTAAAAATCAATAATTCGGCTGCGGTATTACAGGCAGCCATAGATGGACATGGAATTGCTTTGGCGAGAAGTGTCATGGCAGCAGATGATTTAAAAACAGGACGTTTGCGGCGTTTATATCCAGAAATGAAATGCTCTTCCACATTGGCCTATCATATAGTGTATCGAGAAGAATGTCAGAATATGCCAAAACTGGTAGCATTTAAAATATGGTTGATGGGTGAAGCACTATGAATCAAACTACTTGCACTATTACAAATTGGACTGCTCCCAGTATCCTAGACATAAGGTAGCTCAGATAAAATGTGTCTAGGATACTAGGGCGTGTCCTCATTTGAAGAATTGGTTTTAAATACTTAAAATCCTCCTTTAAGCTCTTTCATTTCTATATTTTTTCAATGGCACGTACTCTTCTCACCGATGATATTTGGCAGCAAATTCAAGATACTATGCGATTACACGGTTGTTACTGTTCAAAAAAC
>NZ_JBIQOC010000076.1:0-22385 GCF_044130295.1 Acinetobacter uliginosus
AAGATGAGATGTAACTCATTGAAATGTGTCATCATATTCGTCGTCAGAAAACAAGTATTATGCCATTATTTCAATGAGTTATCTTTTTTTGTCGTGTACAAAGTTATCTTTTATTTAATTTCTTTCAAACAATCCCGGCATACCTTGATTTCTTCATCATCAATCGTGTAATCGATCTCGGTCGAACCATGTAGACTGAATAAACACATTAAGAATCGGAGCATTTCTTTTTCTCCATGCAAAAAAAAAGCCCAATCCAGTAGTAGTTGGATATGGGCCTATAAACTAATGACCTTGAGAGTTTTGAGGCCATTTAGAAACCACCTAGTTTCTACTGGTTATTTTGTACACTAATAAAACAATTTTCAGTGGCTAAATATACCAAAAACCAAAGTATTACTAATCAAATCAAATTATTAGCTTATATTAATTTATGCTTTATTGAATACTAAAAAGCTCGATCCTTGACCATTCTTTCAAGGATCATAAGCACACGTTTAGTTACCCATGATTGAGTCCGAAATTTGTAGTTTTAAAGGTTTCGAATTCGAAAGGTTTCATTCTTGCGAATTCGACCTAATTAGAATCTGGAATATATTTGGAATAATTTGTAGTTAAGAATGTGGTTCCTTCATTTGTGATGGGTACCATCAGGATCTACTTAATTCGATCTAAATAGTGACTATATGTGATCCATTTACACTTTTCACATTGCCACTGACTACGAGCATCTAAGTGGTTGACCTGATCCCCATGAATAGTTTGAATCAATTTGTAATCATGCTTGCAAAAAATAGATTTAATAATTTTCTTAATCATATCCAACCATTTTTTAACTGAATTCCCTAAACACCACTCACAACCTATGTCTATACACAAAAGTATAAAGTGGAATTAAATAAGGCCTACAGCTTCCCCGATATAAAAAAAGCCCAGCATCAAAATAGGTGATGTGGACTTGTACACTAAGGACCTTGGAGAAGGTCATTCAGAAACTACAGCAGTTTCTGTTAGCTATTTTCTACACTATTCAAATATTTTTCAGTGGCAAAATACACCAAAAAAATAAAATAATTAAATATAAATCAATACCTTATAAATAATTATTTACCAAACATAAAAAACCCAGCTTAATATTATGAAATTAAGCCGGTTAACATGAAGTATCTTATTTTTATTGCGCTTTCTCTCTTGCGCTAATATTGTTTATGCCATGATAATTAAATATTTATTCAAGATTTTTCCAAAATAATACACGCACTTTAAATTCCAACTTGAATAAAAATACACCAATAAAAAAAGAAGAAAACCAGTCACTAATAGCATAAGATTGGCTTTAGGAAAGCTATGCAACCAACAACACAGATACTCCCAATACAATAAATACGCAGGTTGTCAGTCATTTTTATCCACAAATAATTAAGAATGAAAAACAAGACAAATGAAATCATCTATAAGAAGATTTACCCATACCTAGAATTTGGTATTTTCACACACTTAAAACACTTAATAATTCCATTAATAAATGCTTAAAAATAGGCATTAAAAAAGCCCACCATTTGGCAAACTTTTAAATCAACTTAATGCATCAACATACACTTCGGTCACTATAACAGAAATATGCCATATCGGAGTAAAATATGATTTATGTAAGAGATCTATTAAATTAGGTGCTTTTCGATATATTTGATTCTGAGCATTAACCGATCATGATGATTAGAAGAAATTTAATTTACAGAGTAACTTCTTATCCGCGATTCATGTTTATATTAAAGTAATTCATTTAATATTATTTTCTCATTTCAATATCTCATTTTATTACTTTATAAAACAAGCTGCTCAATTAGTATTTTATCTTTATTGTTTTATTTATTTTATTATGACAACGCTTACTAATTTAAATCCGCTTACGCAATTAAAACATCAGCTTTCACAAGAGTCTTCTATTTATCAAGTATGGGGACAAGGACCTTCCTCACGTTATGATGAGCTGGCGGAAAATTTCCGTCCAATTTTCAACAAAATCCGTACAAGCACGAATGAGCGTGAAAAAACGCATACTCTGCCATTTGAACAGTTGCAATGGCTAAAAGATGTTGGCTTTACTCGCCTACGCCTACCTAAAAGTCACAACGGTTTTGATGCAACGATTCCAGAATTATTCGCCTTACTCATTGAACTAGCACAAGCTGATGCCAACTTGCCGCAAGCACTCCGTGTGCATTTCGGCTTTACTGAAGATATCCTACTGCTTGCAGATTCTGGCTACAAACGCCTATGGCTGGAACGTATCGGTCAAGGTCAAACTGTCGGCAGCGCTTGGTCTGAAGGCGGCAAGGAGTCTATCGGGAAATTCAGCACGCATCTTTCCAAAACTGCAGAAGGACGTGTGGTGCTGAACGGCAGAAAATATTACACCACAGGCAGCTTATATGCGGAATGGATTGACGTTGGCATTACGGATTTAGAAGGTAATTCAGCTTCAATCATCATCCCACGCCATGCAGAAGGCGTCGATGTGATTGATGATTGGAATGGCTTTGGCCAAGTCTTAACTGCTAGCGGCACAACTATTTTCAGTAATGTTGAAGTAGATCCTGCAGATGTACTTCCCGATGATGATAGGTTTAAATATTCAGCAGGTTTTTACCAACTGATTCAGCTATCAATTATCACGGGTTTAACTCGCTCTGCTGCTTATGATGTGTCCAAAGCAGTAGAAAAACGCACTCGTAACTATAGTCATGCTAATTCAACGCATGTGCGCCATGACCCGCAAATTTTGCAAGTCGTAGGAAAAATCCGAGGTGCAGCCTACACTTCAGGCGCAATCATTGAGAAAAATGCGCAAGCTTTGCAGCACGCCTATGAGTCTGCTTTCCTTAATAATCCCGCTGAAGAAGCAGATCAAAATGCAATTGCAGAACTGGAAATCGCGCAATCTCAAACGATTATTTCTGATTTGGCCTTAAATGCTTCAACGATTATCTTTGATGCACTTGGTGCTTCTGCAACAGATAAAGACTTAGCGCTAGACCGCTACTGGCGAAACATCCGCACATTAGCTTCTCACAACCCGCGCATCTATAAAGACCGCATTGTGGGTGATTTCAGTGTGAATGGAACTTTGCCACCTTACCAATGGCGTATCGGTCAAGTGTAGTCAGTACAAAATAATTCTGTTTTACTTTTCTCAGCATGCGCTTGGATTGATTTTCCAAGCGTTTTTAATCTGTATTTTTATTGGGAAACACCATTGGATCATATGTATTTCTTTTCCCGTTATGCCATAACGAAATTAATCGTAGATACACGGCCAAATGCTTTTTGCATAGATCCCCCATTATTAACACAATTTTACGATACATTTATTGATCGAGAGTAGATATCAATTTAAAACATCCACACCTTGACTCAGCCTCTCTCCATGATTTTAAGAATTCCTTTAAATTGCCCACACAAACAGCGAAAATAGAAGTAATACACTTCCATTTAGATTGAATAATTAAATAGCTAAATACTCTATTCATAATATATAGCCAATAAAAAAGGCATTGATCACAATGCCTTTTTTATATTTTTCAGCTCATCAGAATGCAGTATAAATTTCACCTTTAAAGTGCTGCTTGATAAATTGGCGGGTTGAATCGCTATTCAATGCTTTTGCAACTTTTTGGATTTCAGGTTTCTTTTGATCGCCTGGGCGTACAACTAAATATTCAGCCCAGATTTTTTTACCATCCTGACCGCTTTCAATATACAGAGATTTTTTAATATCCAGCTTTGCTTCCAGTACGTAGTTGCAGTTTAATGCAGCTAAATCTACCTGAGACAAAGTTCGCGGTAGCATTGCTGAATCCAACTCTTTAATTTTCAGTTTCTTTGGATTAGATGCAATATCACGGACTGACGGCAGTTTATCTGTTGGTACTGCCAGCTGTTTAAAGCCTGGCTTTAAAGTGATCAAATTCAGTTTAGCCAAAAGCAGCAGGCCACGTCCACCATTGACTGGATCACTCGGAATTGCGACTGTTGCACCATCTTTCAGCTGTTTTAAATTGGTAATTTTTGATGAATATAGCAAAAACGGTTCAATATGTACTGGCACTACAGGTACTAAATTCGATTTAGTTTTGGCATTAAAATCATTTAAAAACGGACGGTACTGGAAATAATTGGCGTCCAGTTTTTTCGATACCAGCTGGGTATTCGGCTGTACATAATCTGAATAGACTCTGATTTTCAGATCAACACCCTGCTTTGCCAGCTCAGGTTTAATGTGTTCTAAAATCACAGCATGTGGTGTTGCGCTGGCGCCAATCGTGACAGTTTGATTTGCCCAAGCACCTGCAGATACAGCAGCAATACTGATAGCCGCTGCTAATTTTTTTAACGTATTCATCGTTGTTCCTTTAAGTTAAATATTCAATGTCGTGTATTTGAATTTTTGGATGGCTTAAGTGTAGTTTTTAGAAAAATACAACACTGCTTTGTTGCCGATGAACTGCATGATTTGCACAATCACGATCAGCAGAATGACAGTCACCAACATAATTTCAGTTTGATAGCGCTGATAGCCGTAACGAATGGCTAAGTCCCCTAAACCGCCGCCGCCAATTACACCGGATACCGCCGTATAGTCCACCAGCGCGATACTGGTTACCGTAACCGCAGCAATGATCGGCGCACGCGCTTCTGGTAGCAGAACACCCTTCACCATTTGCCAGTAGCTTGCCCCCATGGATTGTGCCGCTTCAATCACGCCTGTATCGACTTCATGCAGTGCTGTTTCAGTCAAGCGAGCAAAGAATGCAATGCCTGCAACAGTAATCGGTGGAATAACACCGGCAACATCAATAGTTGTCCCTGTAATAATCGCAGTCAGAGGCATCAGCAAAATCATTAAAATAATGAACGGAATTGAGCGGATGATATTAATGAAGAATGACAGGATGGAATAAAGTACGGGATGCTTCTTAATACGGCTGTTGGCAAATGAATAAATCGCCACTCCTAAAGGTAGGCCCAGCAGCACAATAAACAGCAGTGAAAGGCCAAGCATCAGCAATGTCGCTTTACTCGCATCCAACAGTTCTTGATAATCCAGATTTGCAATTAATTCGAGCATTTAGGCTGCCTCCGTTATGCGTCGCGTAGCGCCGTGAATGATTTCAATATGTGCACCCTGCTGTTCCATCTGCTCAAGGTAACAAGTGATACCCAGCCCTTGAAGTGACAGAATGGATTGGCTATACAGCGAAGTTTTGGTGCGTTCGACTTTGGAATGCAGAATTTGATAATTCACCTGATGCTTAATCGCCAACGTTTCAAACACTGGACGCTGCGCTAGCTCACCGATTGCAGTAACACGGATGATCTGTGAGTTTGGCAACAGATGTACTTCATCAATATCTGTATTTTCTAAGATCAAAGAGCGGGAAATCTCATGTGCAGGATGCAGCAGCACTTGATCAACTGGTCCCTGTTCTGCAATGTGACCTTTTTCCAGTACTACAACGTCATCGCAAATACGGCGGATCACGTCAATTTCATGTGTAATCAGTACGATAGTAATGCCTAAATCTCGGTTGATTTGCAGCAGCAAATTTAAAATTTCATGTGTAGTAATCGGATCAAGTGCGCTAGTCGCTTCATCACACAGCAGAATTTTCGGTGAATTTGCCAAAGCCCGAGCGATGCCGACACGCTGTTTTTGACCACCTGAAAGCTGTTTCGGATATTTATGCAAATGCTCGGTTAAGCCGACTTGATGTGCTAATTCCTCTACACGCAACTCTAGTTGTTTTTTGTTTAAGCTGCCGTCTAAACGTAACGGAAATGCAATATTGTCAAATACTGTTTTTGTCTTTAGTAAATTGAAATGCTGAAAGATCATGGAAATCTGTTTTCGCAGCGATTTCAGCTCACGCTCAGATGCATGCTGAATGGACTGGCCCAGCACCTCTACTTGACCAGCATCGGCTTTCTCCAGCCCATTCATCAGCCTTAATAATGTTGATTTACCCGCACCGGAATAGCCGATAATTCCGACTATTTTCGATGCATCAATCTGCAGGGAAATATTTTTTAATGCAAAGATTTTATTATTCTTTGTATTAAAATACTTATCAGCATTTGCAATATTAATCATGGCAGTAGTTCTATATTTCAATTCTGCAAAAATATACAAAAATACTTGTTTAAAAAATAATTTAAATATTATTTTGATATGCAAAAAACAGAATTAATAAAGGCTGCATTGATTATTAATTTTGCGTATAAACAAATCCTTTCATCAGCTCCACGGATGGCGCGGCAAATATTTGCCTTTTAAATAATATTCTCCAATCAGCTTATACTTCCAGCGCACAGGATCATGCAGCGTATGAATGCGCGCATTGCGCCAATGACGGTCTAAATTCAGCTCTGACAGCGCTGCGCGTGTTCCGGCCAATTCAAACAATTTATTCGACGCTAAAATTGCAATTTCTGCACTTAACACTTTGGCCTCAGCCACCGCCAGAGTAGCCGCATTGGCATTGTCTTCGTTCAAATTTTCTAAGGCAGCATCGACATAATCACCGGCACGGTCCAGTAGCGCTTCTGCCGCATGCAATTTGATTTTCAGATCAGCTACAGCAGCTTGAGTGAATTGATCATCCACAGCATGTTCCTGATCAGCATCAATCCAAGGACGAGTATAATTCTGTACAAATTCAATTGCGTCCTCAATGGCTGCATGGGCAATACCGACATCAATTGATGAATGAATCAACTGTGAAATCGTCCCGACGAGATTAATGCTTTCACCGCCTGCACCCGTTTGGATAACATATTCCGCATCCACTTGAATATTGTCCAAAATCACCGTACCGCTTGCCGTAGAGCGCTGACCGAAGCCCGACCAGTCATTGATAATGCTCAGTCCCGCAGCATGATGTGGAATCAACGCAGTGAGTTCATTGCCATCACCATCCAATCCTACCGCATAAACCCAATGCGCCAAGATTGCACCTGTGGCATAAAATTTCTTGCCGTTTACCGCATAGCCTTGCTTGTTCTGTGTAATTCGGGTTTTCAAGTCAATTACAGTTCTACCACCGCGTTCAGACAGCGCATTGCCCAAACGCTGACCTTTCAGGATATTGCCAAAAATCAGCTGCTTCTGTGCTTCAGTGGCATCTAAGCGCACTTGTTCCAAAAACGAAAGATGATTTTCTGATATCTGTGTTAGTGCAGGATCGGCGCTGGCCAAGATGCGGATCACCTGTGACAGCGTGCGGTGCTTCACTTGCGCGCCGCCATACTGTTTAGGAATGTTGATGCCCCATAACCCGCTTTGTGAAAACTCAACAATTTCCTGCAGCGGCAGCAAGCGGTTGGCATCACGGTGTGATGCCTGTAGCTTAAAACGTTCAGCAAGCTTTTTTGCTGTTTCTATGGCTTCGGCATCATTTTGGATAATATGCGCCGGCTGCTGCTGTACAAATACTGATTCAGGAATATCCTGATTATTTTCAATTTGAAGGTCTTGAAGTTTAATATTCATAATGGCTTAAAACTCTGCATCATTAAAATTAATTTATTCGTATTAAAATATCAGCAATTTATTTAATCATTTAGAATTTATAAATATTTACAAAACACGAAATAAAATAAGCCCCATTATATTTTTTAAAGATATAAATAGAATTAAAACCGCAATAATGCGGTTTTAATTCTCAGTTTTTCATTTAAAAAGACTTTAAGCTGCAATTTCCTGCTGTTTGGCTACAGGACTATTTCCGATTTGCCATACATAAGGCGGCGGCGCTTTATTAATCTCCCAATCACCAATGACTCTTTGCTTATAAATCAGTGGATTGTGTGAAGACACCACGTGCGCATTGCGCCAGAAACGGTCGAGCTGCTTTTCGGTTGTACTGGCAGATGCGCCAAGCGCATTGAACAATTCTGTGGTCAAGTTTAATACCAGTTCAGAAATTACGACCTGCCCTTGAGAAGACTCAAGTTCAGCAAGGTCATTGGCTTTTTGATCCAGCACCTGATCATTTTGGAAATGGCTCAAGTATGCGCCGTCTAAAGCTTTAGCTGCGCGCAGCGCAATGGATTCACTGGCATACGCTTGAGCAGATGCTTTGCCGATCACTTGCAGAATCTGCGCATCATCACGCACCAGCTCTGCATTGCTATGGCTATAATACGGGTACGCTTGTGAACTTCATCACTGAAGGCTGCAACAACGCTTTGCGCAATCCCTGCCAGCGTTGCCAAATGCACCACCTGGTAGAAAGCGGTTTGATATTTAAAACGCTGATCAAAAGGCAAAATATATTCACGGCTGACCGGCACATTTTCAATCACTAGCGTACCACTACCTATGGTTTTTTGACTAAAACCATCCCAGTCATCACTGATTTTAATGCCAGATGCATGGGTCGAAACCGCTACAATCACATGTTGATTGGTGGTTTCATCTAACACAAATAAGTCAATCCAATCCGCGAAAATGGTGCCGATTGAATAGTATTTTTGTCCATTCACCGTCAGTTGCCCCTGTGCATTTTCAGTCACGCGGGTCACGACATCACCTATCTCAACTTTGCCGATTTCCGTCCAAGCATTGCCGACCAAAATCACCCTCAACAAAACGCTGAAACCACAGGCTCTGATCTTCTGTTTTATGCGCATTCAAACGGTCTTCGACAAAAGCGAAATGACCGCGCAGCGCCTGAACGACATTTGAATCCGCTTTGGCCAATTCAATCAGCAGCTGGAACAGTTGTTTTTGAGATACGCTGTCACCGCCCAATTCTGTCGGTACACGCACTGCACCAAAGCCAGCTTCTTTCAGCCATTGAATCGGTTCCCGCGGCAGCTCGCGGTTTTCTTACGCGCCAAAGCTCCTTCTACAATACGTTAGAAGATCGGGCGGAATTTACCTACCACCTGCTCATAGTTCGTGCCAAGAGATAAGTTCTGTTTATTTTGAATGGTCATAGTTTTTCCTCTCAGCTCCACGCATGGCGCGGCAGCGGAATATCATTTAAATAGTAATTACCGACTAAATTAAGTTTCCAGCACACGGGGTCATGAAGTGTATGCGTGCGCGCGTTGCACCAATGATGGTCTAAATTCAGCTCAGACAGCGTTCGAACGTGTGCCTGACAGTTCGAACAGTTTATTGACAGCCAGCAGCGCAATTTCCGTGGTCAGCATCTTGGATTCTGCAGTCAGCAGTGTGGCTTCCGACACTGTTTTTTCTGTGGCATTTTCAAGCGCGCGGTCAATCGCTTCGCCAGCTAAATCCAGTACAGCTTCAGCAGCGCGAAGCTTGATTTTCAGCTCTCCGATATTGGCGATGGTGTAAGGGTCTTGATAAGCTTTATCTAAGCCTGAATCAACCCATGGATGTGCCTTCAGCCGTCGGACGTTCAAAAGCTTGATGAATCGGTACAATGTACTTCAGATCTACCTGACATTTTCTAAAAGCACTGAACCGCTAACTGTGGTGCGCTTGCCAAATCCGCTCCAGACTTAATGATTGTAAGTCCAGACGTATGCTGGGACACCAGCGTGGCATAAGGCTTGCAATTATTGACGGCAACCACCGGCACCCAATGCGCCAGTAATACACCGGTGGCAAAAAACTTCTGCCCATTAATCACTGCATGATCGGATTTAAAATCAATCGTTGTGGTTAAATCCGCTACTGTTATAGAGCCTTTTTCTGAAAATGCATTGCGGAACCGCTTGCCCTTCAACACCTGATCAAAGAAATATTCCTGCTATTTTGGACTGGCATCCAAACGGATATGCTCTAAAAATGTCCAATGGTTTTGCGCAATCTGACCTAAAGATGAATCGGCGCTGGAAATAGTTTTAACGACTTCTGCCAATGTCTTATAGCTACTACTCGCACTACCAAAAGCTTTCGATATGGTAATGCCCCATAAGCCGGAAGCAGAATACTGCTGTACTTCCCGCAACTGCAGGCGACGTTCATGATCGCGTTTCGATGCTTCTTTAGTAAAATCATCAGCTTATCGCTGCGTTATTTCAATGGCTTCTTTATCAGATCGTATTACATGAGCCGAAGAATCATGTTGATAAAAATCCTGAGGGACATTCTGCGCATCTGTCAATTTTATTTCTATTTTAGAAGTCATTATAAAATGCTCTCTTGTTTATTATAAAAATAAGCTAGCATCATTTTTTTATTTTTTATACATTAATTAGAGAAAGAAATCTTTTTATTTAAAATAATTTCTATTAAATATTATTAGCTTTTCATTTATTTATATATGCCTTTAAATGCATATAATCTGCAGAAATTTATATTTAATAAAAATATTAAATTCAGATTAAATTTCAGCTCTTGTTTCAGTTGAAGTTTTTGCACAATGTATGAAATTCGAAATCTTAATAAAAGCTATCCGCTGAAAAATGGCGGCGCGGCACAGGTGCTGAAAGATATCAATCTCAGCATTGCAAAAGGCAAAATTACCGCGATTGTTGGCCCCAGTGGTTCAGGCAAATCCACACTGTCCAAATGCTTAAGCCTATTAGAACATCCGAGTTCAGGTGAGCTAATCTTAGACGGCACAGTATTAAATAAGCTATCAGCTGAAGCACTCCGCCAGCAGCGCCAGAAGATTGGCCTTATTTTTCAGTCTTCAGCGCTCCTCAAGCGCCGTACAGCAGCTGAAAATATTGCCCTGCCCCTGGAATTTCTTGGCGTGGTAGATCATCAAATTAAAGACCGGGTTGCTTACCTGCTGGAAAATGTGAAGCTATCTGACCGCGCCAACCATTATCCTGCGCAGCTTTCTGGCGGTCAGCAGCAGCGTGTCGGGATTGCCCGTGCCTTAGCACTCCAACCTAGTATCGTAATTGCAGATGAAGCCACTTCAGGTCTAGATCCTGATTCAACACAATCCATTTTAAAACTACTAACTGAACTGCGCGATGAACTCGGGCTGTCCGTAATTTTGATTACCCATGAAATGGACGTCGTACGTCAAATTGCAGACGATGTCGCAGTGCTCTCGCATGGTGAAATCGCGGAACAAGGCAGTGTCTTGGACCTGATTTTAAATCCTGAATCGGCTATTGGCGCTAAAATTTTGCCCTTGCATATTCCAGCAGTATTGCCAACTGACCATACCATATTTTCAGCGACCTATTCTTCAGCATTGGATACACCACTGAACTGGCTCAGCCAGCTGAGTATCCAAGCAGGATATGGTTTGGATGTGCACACATCTACAGTTGAAGTGATCAGTAATGCGACTGTCGGCAAGATTATTTTTAGTCTTCCTGATGCCCTGTACAACAAACATAAAACACAGATAGAAAGCCAAATGGCCAAATGGAATGTGCAGTTCAAAATCATTCAATCTGCACAACCCTGCTCCCAGCATGCAGCCGCTTAAGGAATAAACATCATGTCGAAAGATATCGTACTTAATCAAAATACACCCTGGACAGAAATACCTGAAATGCTGCTGCCAGCTTATTTAGAAACATGGACTATGGTCGGCATCGTGATGACATTGGTCATTATTATTGGCGGTATTACCGGCATTGCTTTATTCAACAGCTCTGACCGCGGACTATTCGAAAACCGAAAGCTATACGGCACACTTAGCTCAATTGTCAATATTGGCCGGTCATTACCCTTTCTGGTGCTGATGGCTGCCATTATTCCGCTAACCAAATGGCTGACTGGCACAACTATTGGTATTGCTGCGGCTGTAGTTCCCATGACCATCGCTGGCATTCCATTTTTTGCCCGCTTGGTCGAAAATGCACTTAATGAACTGCCGCCTGAAATCACTTCTGTCGGACGTGTATCTAGTGGTACTTCCCTACAGATCATTCATCAGGTACAGCTAAAAGAATCGCTGCCTAGCCTGATTTCAGCCGCCACACTAAATCTGATTGCCATGATTGAATACTCTGCAATTGCAGGCACAATCGGCGCAGGCGGCATTGGCTATTTGGCGGTGCTTTACGGCTATCAGCGCTTTGACCATCACATTATGATTGCCACGATTATCACGCTGATCGCGACCATTCAAGCGGTGCAGTTTATCGGCAACCGCATCAGTACCTCATTGAAACATGCTTAATTCAACATACGGACATCGTTATGACTTCCCCGCAGCATCCATTTGAACTGAAGAAAAAAACTAAATTGCCTTTGATCATCGGCGCGATTGTCGTGATCGCCGTCATTGCAGGCCTTGCCCTATTTAAGCAAAATGCCTCTCATCAGGCATTTGCAGAAAACAATGTGCTAAAAGTTCATTATGAACCGACCATGATCGGTGAAAAAAACCTGATTGAATATGCCAATGAACATATTGCCCCTGATTACGGCGTGAAGCTGGAAGCCGTTGGTGTACAGGACCCAGTTCAGGCCAACCGCGCAGTTAATGATGGTGAATTTGCCGGCACCATATATCAGCATCAATGGTGGCTGAAACAAGTCGCAGACGCCAATGGCTTTAAACTCCTGCCGACAACTGAAGTCTTCCAATGGGCATTCGGAATTTATTCAGACCGCTATAAGAATATTAATGAGCTGCCAAAAAATGCAGTATTTGCCATTCCTAGCGATTTAGCCAACCAAGGTCAAGCACTATGGTTGCTACAGCGTGAAGGACTGATTAAGCTGAATCCTTCAATTGAACCACGTACAGCAAAAATTAAAGACATTCAGGAAAATCCCCACAGCTTTAAATTTACTGAAATTGAATTGCTGTCTATGGCGCGCACTCTAGACTCTGTTGATGCGGCAATTGGCTATGTTGCTCAGTTTGATGCAGGTAAAATCCCGCGCAGCAAAGGCATTCTATTTCCAGCAGCACCGCGTACTTTCGCCAGCCGTTTAGTCATTGCTGAGGCAAAAAAGGATGATCCGCAAATTGTGAAACTGCAAAAGATCTTCGCTGATCCTCGCATCGCTGAATATCTGAAAACCACTGATGACTTAAATGTAAAAGGCATTTTAACCCCAGTATCAGAAGATTAATTATTATTTAATATATCTATGGCATATTTATATGCCATAGATATTCATCTTAAAGCCTTATATAAATAATCAGAATTAATTTATCACTTTATATTAATACTTAAAAATAAAACACAAACATATAATTGCACAACACCTTTTAAATTAAATTTAAGCCATGATTAAACGACTGATTTTATCAATATCTATTCTTTCAATATTCAATCAAATTTCACATGCAGAAAATACTGAAAATGGTCTAGATGCAAGTGGAACTGTTCGCTTTCAATATACACATAATGATTATTTAGAAAGCAGTGGAAATAAAATTGATTTTAGCGATGCAGTTTTATGGTTAAATTATCAGAATAATGCCCTAAGTGGTCATTTAGATTATCGTGTATATGAAGCACATGATAAATTAGGTGGCATACATTTTCCTGCAAATGCTTGGCTAGCCTACCAGTTCACACCTGAACATAAAGTAACTGCTGGCCTACAACCTGTACCAATTGGGTTAGACCGATATTACAGTACGACTTACAATTTAACCCAACTTTATAATTTAGGTTTAGAGGAATTAAATAATATCGGCTTAACTTATCAATACACACCAAAATCATTCAATTTAACAGCAGGTTATTTCTTTAGTGATGCAGGAAGCTATACAGGTAAAAGTAAAAAATCATCGCACTATTCTAGTAACTTAACCGCAGAACCTGATTTTGCAGACGGCACACAAACAGAAGAAAAAAATCAGTTTACAATTAAACTAGATAAAGATTTTAATTACAATATTTCAGATACTAAAATTAAAACAAAAGTTGGTGCATCATATTTACACAGTCAAATTGACAACTTAAAAACCAATGCTACAGGTGATCGAAATGTTTGGACCTTATTCCAAAAAACACAAGCTGGACCATTAGGTTTTAATATTATATATGGTGGACAAAATATTAAAAATAAAGATATAGATCATCCTGAATATTCAACTTTTGGTTCCTTTGATGGATATTATAACGTTGCAAATAAGGCCAACTTTTTATCTACTGAAATAAACTACACATTGCCTTTAAATTATAAAAACTTTAGCAGTCCAATATTATATTCAAATTACTCTAGATATTTTAAAGAAAATAATAATTACTCAGACTCAGAACGCCTAATCAACGGTGTATATACCAAATACAAAGATAATCTTCAATTCTATTTGGAATATATTAATGCAAAAAATGACACAGCATTTGGTTCTAGTGATGGTTATGCCACAAGCAAAGATGATAACTGGAATAATATGTTATTCCTTTCTCTAGGCTACTATTTCTAATAATTAAATATGTTATTTTCATAAACAATGATTATGATAAATATTGAAATTTTTATTATTAAAAGTTTCAATATTTTTTTATTAAAATTAATTAAATTTTTGAAATTATTACAGACCAATATGACTAAGCAAATTAGATTTAATGCCTTTGAAATGAATTGTATCGCCCATCAATCACCGGGATTGTGGCGTCATCCGCTAGACCGATCTACCGAATACAAAGACTTAGAATATTGGACTGACTTAGCTCAAATCTTAGAACGCGGTAAATTTGACGGTATTTTTCTTGCAGATGTACTTGGTATTTACGATGTATATAACCAGTCTGCTGAACATGCACTGACTGGTGCAGTTCAAGTACCAGTGAATGACCCTTTACAGATTGTTCCTGCCATGGCCGCTGTAACCAAGCACTTGGGCTTTGGTGTCACAACCTCTATTTCATTTGAGCATCCCTACCCATTTGCACGTCGCATGAGTACATTAGACCATTTAACAAAAGGTCGTGCGGGATGGAACATCGTGACCTCATATTTAGAAAGTGGCTCTAAAAATTTAGGCTTAAAAAATCAGGTCAGTCATGATAACCGTTACGATATTGCCGATGAGTACTTAGAAGTACTCTACAAGCTTTGGGAAGGTTCTTGGGAACAAGATGCAGTCCTTCGCGATAAAGAAAAAGGAATTTTCGCTGACCACACCAAAGTTCATCCTATTAATCATGAAGGTGAATATTTTACAGTTCCTGGTATTCATATTTGCGAGCCTTCTCCACAGCGTACGCCTGTACTGTATCAAGCTGGGGCATCTAGTCGTGGGCAATCTTTTGCCAGTCAAAATGCAGAATGTGTATTTATTTCTGCGCCAACAAAAGCAGCCGTAAAAAAACTAGTTCAAGGAATTCGCACTAAACTTGTAGAAGAGGGTAAAGATCCACATTCCATTTTAATTTACACTATGCTTTCTATAGTTGTAGATGAAACAGATGAAAAAGCGCAAACTAAATTCAAAGAATATCAAAAATATGGAAGCTATCATGGTGGATTAACCTTAGCTTCTGGTTGGTCTGGTGTGGATTTTTCACAATTTAATGCGCAAGACCAAGTAGAATATATTCATACTAATGCAATTCAATCTATGCTCGATTCGTATGTTAAAGCAGATCCAGAACGTGTTTGGACAATTGAAGAAATTGCTAAATTTATCAGTGTTGGAGGTAACGGACCTGTATTAGTAGGCTCGCCTACAACTATTGCTGACCGTCTGCAAGAGTGGGTAGAAGATACAGATATTGATGGTTTTAATCTCGCTTATATTTTGGCACATAAAACATTTGAAGATGTTGTTGAGTATGTAGTTCCTGAACTTCAACGCCGCGGTGTTTATCAGACTGAATATGCAACAGGAACTTTACGCGAAAAACTTTTTGGACAAGGACCGCTGTTGCCTAAAAATCATAGAGGAACCAGCTTCCGTTATAAGACCCAAGAGAATAAAACACAAATTACATCAAAAATAGCTTAACTTTTAAAGCAAAAACTTACCACAGCCATCTTTCGGTTTCTCAAGGATTCTTGATGTAAACTGAAAGAAGCTCCTCCGGGGGCATCACCCAAAACTCCAAGGATTGGGGTCTATGCCCCCCCAATAAGTTAAATAGTCAAGTCATGATACCGACCAAAAGTAACGCTATCGATCAGTATGATTATGACTAGAGGCAAATATTGGGATCAAACCAGTATGTATAAGAATTTGTTATTAATATTTTTCACGTTTACCGAGGAGTTCATAAAAAATATTTAAATGAATATAGCATTACAATCACCTTGTTTTTCAATGATGATATGCTGAATCCATAGAGTAAAAGGATCTCATTTCTAAAATATTATTGAATTAGAAGTAAATAGCTAATCATTTAATGTGATTAAGAAAAAATGTGCATCGTTTAAAATAGTCTACTCATATAACGATCTAGAGATGCTTCATGTTAGGTTTATCGCTTGGACACCTTGCCTTATTTGCATTAGTTCTGATTTTATTATTTGGCACATCAAAATTAAAAAATTTAGGTAAAGATTTGGGTGGTGTTTTTAAGGATTTTAAAACCTCTATTCAAGACGATTCTTCAAAAGATGAAACTGCCGATTCATCACAGCCAAAAAATAAGAATCATCAATCTTAATTTACTGACCACCTTTCTCTCCTATGCTAAATGTTGGCTTGTTTGAGCTTATCTTTTTTATCAGTTTCGCATTGATATTCTTAGGCCCTGAAAAACTATTAGAGCTATTAAAAACTGTGTATCAGCTGTATCAAAAGCTCAAGCACCTGCTACAAAATTTTCAAACTGATGTAGAACGTGAACTTAAGCTCAATGAGCTACAACAAACGCTCGAATCCGAAATCAACAAAGTAAGAGATTTGGAAAAAGTGCTCAGTCAGAAAATCTATGCTGAGCTACATTCTGATGAGCCTATTTATATTGGATTGCCCTACAGCAGTCTAGGAAAGATCGAAGCAATTGCTCCCATGGAACAAGCAGAACATCTTGGTCTATATCCGTTGAGTTACACGACTTTAAATGAGCACATCATTACTCCCTCATATTTAAGTAGACATATGCATTCATGAAATCTCAAGACCAATCATCAACTGTTGTACATTTACTGGGTCACTTAGCAATACTGAGAAAATACATGGTTCAGATCATCTTGATGCTGGCCGTTGTCTTTTTATGTTTATTGCCTTTTGCTCAAACGCTATATCAAGTATTTGCACAACCGCTCTTACAAGCCTTACCTGCGAACAGTCAAATGATTGCAACCGATATTACTGCGACATTTACTGCACCCTTTAAACTAACCCTATTTATTGCTTTTTTAATCTGTTTACCATTTTTGCTTTGGCATATATGGCGTTTTATTGCGCCGGCACTGTATCTGCAAGAAAAGAAATTGACCATTGCGCTGTCTAGCTCAAGCTTAGTTTTATTTTATCTTGGCATCAGTTTTTCCCGTTATATTGTATTGCCTTCTGTACTGTACTTTTTTATGCATATAGCTCCTGATGCCGTCTTACCCATGACAGACATCAGCAGCTATCTAAGTTTTTGTTTAAAGCTGTTTTTTACTTTTGGCCTGTGTTTTGAAATTCCTGTACTTATTATCGTGTTATTACTTTCAAAATTGGTAACTTTAGAACAACTCATGCATAAGAGAAAATTTATTATTGTGGGCTGCTTTTTTGTATCGATGTTTATTACTCCCCCAGATTTACTTAGCATGTTATTACTTGCCGTACCGATGTGGGGGCTGTTTGAATTGGGTCTATTGGCAGGGAAATTTATTCCACATCAAATAGAACATTCAGCTCTATCAAGTGATTGATTGAGATATAAAAAAGCCCGAGTTATCAGGCTTTTTTATATCTGCTTAAATCGCGATGCGCTTTTGTAAGCTAACGACTAAACGGTCCAGGACAAAACCTATAAAACCAATAATTAAAATAATCGAAAGCAACTCAGTATAATCCAGACGGTCACGTGCATCTAAAATAAAATACCCAAGCCCAGAGCTCACGCCCAACATTTCACTTGGCACCAATACGATCCAGACAATCCCAATCGCCAGACGTAATCCCACCAATACTTGCCCAAGCACACTTGGCCATATAATTTTTTGCAAGATTTCACGTGGTGTTGCATCTAAACTGTGTGCAAGCTTTAACAATTGAGGATCAACTTTTTTTACGCCTGTCGCTGTATTGAGAATAATAGGCCAGACTGCGGCAAATGCGAGTAAAAAGTAAATAGGTTTATCACCCACTCCTAATATCATTACTGCAATTGGCATCCATGACAATGGGGAGATCATGCGTAAAAACTGGAAAATTTGTGAGGTCAATGCATCTGCTTTTTGATTTTGCCCGATTAGCAATCCCACGGGAATCCCAATCAGCAAGGCAAAACCTAGTCCGATTAATACACGCTTGATACTCATCCATATATGGGTATAGGTTTCACTATCCTGAATTAACGTTAAAAACTTTGTCAAAGTCGCGTTTAAAGTAAATTGCTGAAAAAATCCTTCAGGAATAAATGTTCCAGCAACAAGCCAGAGGCAGAAAAACCCGATGAGCCCAAACAATCCATAACTATGATATTTCCAATTTGGCATCATGATATTATTCATAATTGAAAAATCTCCTGACGGGTAAAGGACTCAGTGAGACCAAATGCTTTCATGCCACCTAAGTTCTGAATGGCTTTTTTAACAAAGCGATCATCGACCAATTGGCGTGCCGCTAAAGTTGGATTCAATTGTTTTAAAAATGCAGGATTGCCTTCAACTTGGGTATGACGCATTCGTTTGATCAGCTCAACTGTATAACTTTCAAAAGGATAAGGCTGAAAATCGATACGATGGTCTTGCCATGCAGGATGCTTAATTGCACCTGTACTTAAATAAAACTTCTGCCGCGATGGATTAGGGTTAACTACCTCAGAAATCACAGCATGGATATGGGGTGTTAGTCGTGGTTTATGCTCACGTGAAATCAATTTTGCAACTTCACTACGATGGCTACGACACCAAAGCTGGGCTTCCACAATACCATTTACCACTTTTTGGGACCATTCGGGATGTTGCTGTAAATCTTTCTCGTGCATGTACACTACGCAACAGGCATGTTTTTTCCAGACATCGCCTGTAAATCGCAATATTTTTCCAATTTTCAGATGTTCAGCAATTGCATTAAATGGTTCTGCAACAAGGTATCCTGAGATTTGCTTGCTGAGTAGTGCTGGAGGCATATCTGAGGGCGGTAATACTATTATCCCTACTTCATAGGCCGCCAATTTTCCCTTTTGTTTGGTAATGACCTTCAAGCCTGCATTACGTAGCATTTCCTGTAATACTACGTTGTGTACTGAATACCAAAAAGGAATCGCAACTTGCTTACCCCCAAGATCCTTTAAGCTATTGATATGTCTGGCAACTGTCAGCGCTGAACCACCAACATGGTTCCATGCCACAATTTTTGCAGGGAAATGACTACCAAAACGTGTCCATACTGCCATCGGTGATAATAGGTGAATGACATTTACACTACCGGATAGAAAAGCTTCCACCAATTGTGCCCAACTCCGAAATAAAATTGGCGGGTCAACTTGTAATCCCTGTTTTTCAAATAACTTATTTTGATAGGCAACCAATAAGGGTGTTGCATCTGTAATTGGAATATAACCAATTCTTACCCGTTTGGTTTTTGTGTTTTCAGGCTTGGTTTGGGCCAGACTGGCTTGCATTGGCAAGGCGGCAGTTCCTGCAAAGAGTCCCATCAATTTAAGAAAATCTCGGCGAGAATGATTGATATCGTCATCACACATGTCTGTTTCCTTAAATTTTTTCGAGCATTTTGGCTTGATGTTGATGCAGCAATTTCAAAATATCATTGCGAATCATTGAAAATTCACTTTCCCAAATATCATGTGGATGATTTTGCGTTAATGACCATATTTGACTGATGTTGGCAGGCTGGCCAGATAAAAAGAAAATACGATCTGAGATGAGTAAGGCTTCATCAATATCGTGTGTGATCATCACTGCAGCATCAATTTCTTGGCTTTGTACCAAATCGACCAACAGTCTTTGTAATTGGGCACGATTCAATTCATCTAGTGCACTAAAGGGTTCATCGAGTAACAAAAGACGTGGAGATTTTGCTAAAGCACGTGCTAATGCCACACGCTGCGCCATACCACCTGATAAAGTATTAGGTTTTGCATGGGGAATATGCTCTAGCTTCACCCGTTTCAATGCATTACTCACCCGCGTTTGGATTTCTGCCTCATTTTGTTTAGGCTGATTTTTAAAATTTTGTCCAAATGCAACATTTTCAGAAATGTCCAGCCAAGGCAATAACACTGCAGATTGAAACATAAATGCCATTTCAGACTTTTGCTGAGTAATAGACTTCCCTAATAATTCAACTTGTCCTTTTTCAGGAGCATGTAAACCTGCTAGTGTCGACAATAATGTCGATTTACCTACACCACTTGGACCCAAGATGGTAATAATTTCACCTTGTTGAATGTCAAAATCCACACCATCTATCACAGCTTGGATTTTACCCGCATGACTGATGGTAAGTTGCTTTGCGGTGAGTAACGCTTGTCTCTTTTTCATGTCTTAGGCACTTAAACGTGATAGTTCAGTTTTTAATTGCAAGACACTCGGTGTCACAATTGGAATAAAGGCTGATTCTTTTAGACGTCTGGTAAAACCATCTTCATAAGGTGTCAAATAGCACTTACCACCTGTACTGCATAATTCCAGCTGAATCGCATGTTGAGTAAGTTCACTTAGTGCAATTCTGATCTCGAATAGGCTTCGCGCTTGTGTGACAAATTTTCCTGATTCCAATCCAGAAAAGAGAACTGCTAAATTTTCTTCTAACTGCTGCTGAATATAAGTAACTTGATCATTAACTAAACGTGAGTGTTTCTTGGCAATAACTTGTTGCACGCTGCGTTTAATCAAGCCAATAGCTAAAGCACACTGTAAACCTAAAAATGCTGGACGAATGGCAGGAAGATATTGGGTGGCTTTATCACTCAACAATTCCGTTTGTGAAACAATAACATCTGTAAGAGTAGCAGCAGCGGTAGAACTGCCTTTCAATCCGATCAATTCCAGATTTGGTCGACGATCAAAGCCAGCGCGGTTCGATGGTACTAAGAAAAGTAAAGGCCCCTGAACACTATCAGCAGCAACAGCTACAGTAAATCCGCTAGGATGAAAATTGGTAACCCATGGCAATTTCCCATTCAGTTTCCAACCACCCTCCACTGCTTCAGCCTGGATTTGTAGAGGTTCTAAGCCTGAGAGGAATTTCATCGCATTAGATAGACCAGTGGCACCTGCATATTCCCCAGAAAGTAGTGCGTCAAAACGAAATTCATCTAAAACGTCAGCTTTTGCAGTTAATAGATATTCTATATAGGTACGCTGACTCCAACTAACAAAAGCAGCGGTAACTGAATATTCGGCTACTTGGGCAATCGTTTCAATTGCATCTTGTAAGGTATTACCTAGACCACCAAATTGCTCAGGTACACCTTGTCTAAATACATCGGCTTGGCCCAATTGTTGCAGCAAAGCAAAACTGACGTCTGCTTCACCTGCATTTAAAGCCTCTGCATGCTGTTCTAACCAAACAGCCAAAGCGGCATTAAGCATTTTTTGGTTCCCATTGATGTGCAGCAAGTTGGCTATTAAGTTCGGTACGCGCCAAACTATTTGCATAATTACACAAAGTCGCAAGGCTTAATCCCAATAAGACATCTAGGGCATTTTGTTCAGTAAAGCCAGCATCAAAGAATGCTTGTGTTGTTTGTTCATCCACAGCACCTTTGGTTAATAATGCTCGACGTGCAAAAGTAGATAAGGCATTTAAACGAGCATCAGGTAACTCTGCCTGATCACGTAAAGCTTGGACAATTTCAGGCGCAAGTTTAGCTTTATTTTTTGCTAATGCTGTATGACCTGCAACACAGAATGTACAGCCATTATCTGTTGCCGCAACCAATTGCACGACTTCACGTTCTTGTACATTTAAGCTGCTACGGCTATTGATCTCAGAAACGGTTTGGTACATTTCTAACGCAGTTGGTGCATATGCTAAAACGCCTAAAAGATTTGAACTAAAACCATTGGCTTTGTCAGCCTTAATAAGGCGTTGTTTTGCTTCTTCAGGTGCTTGTTCACTTGTTAAAGGTTTGAAATAAGTCGTCATGGTATGTACTCCGTTAAGAGTACCTAGTGTTGAAAATTTATAGTATTCTCTCAATGCTTATTAGTATTTTAAAATGCTTTATCGTCTAAACTATTGGAAGTTTTTATGCTTAATAATTCTCAAAAAATGCTAAGTTGGTTAGGGTCTGTTGACATTTGTTGCTTAAAAAAATAGCGAGATAGTAAAATTAAATCGCCAAACCCAATTTTACTCTCGCTATGCCTCGTACAATGCTGAATGATC
>NZ_JBIQOC010000077.1:0-22009 GCF_044130295.1 Acinetobacter uliginosus
AAAAAGCTGCCGACACACAAGGTGACCCAAATTGAAGAATTGCTGCCGCACTGCTGGAAACCTGAATCGAATTAAAAATTGGTATGGGATTCAGCGGACGCTTACGTTCAATGTTAGGTTAGAACATGCCATGCAGCTCTGATGCAGATTACGATTAATAAAATGACTATGTATAAAAGAAATCCACCAATTCCAGATGCTTGATCAAGTCTGTAGTGATAAGCAATAAAGAGCAGAAACAGAATCCCAAGGATATAAAGCATTGTGGTTCTTAATTTTTTAATAACTATTGGCAACATGATAAGTATTGAGGTGAGGAAATGCAAAAAGCTGTGTTTCCTATCAATTCCTATTCAGATGACTGAATATTTGAATGGCGGGCATGATTTCACTGTGGCGAAATTTGATATTCATTTGCTTGGGCTTCATTGGTCGCCGTAGCAAAAAAAGCGTATGGTACTGGGTCTCAATGTGAAAAGGTCATGTTTAACCAAGGTGGATGGAAGAAAGTATGCCAGGAATAGCACTACAAACTCACTTCCATACCCATACTCACCATCAAAAAAACTATCCCAAACAGTTCAGCCTAATTCTCTCTAGATTTTTTATGTCAATTGAATGTTTTTTAAAACAAACAGCTCAATAAAGAAAGTCCCTATAAAATATATTTATATCCATTTTATAAATTTTTACTCTAAAATCAGTAAGGTTAGGGCTACTTAATAGGAGTCTACAAAAAATGAAAAAATATTTATTTTAATTTTTGTAGACGGATTTGTAGACTATTGAAGTGCAATTAGTGGCAAAACCATGCAATGTGATGCAACTATTAAATGTTTTAAGTTATTGAAAATACAATGGAATGCAACTAAATGCTAAGCTTTCCAATCCAGCACAAACTGTCAGGATTCTACTTCTTCTACTATTCCATCGTTGGTACGTTCATGCCTTTTTGGAATTTGTATCTGGAAGATCAAGGCTTTAATTATCAAGAGATTGGATTGTTATCTTCAATTGCAATCATTACCCGCTTTTTCGCGCCGTTTATTTGGGGGTGGATTGCCGATAAATCTGGCAAAAGAATGCTGTTGGTCCGTATAGCCACATGGATGGAATCCTGTATCTGGTTCATGATTTTTTTGATCCCAAATACCTTTCAGTCTGTTGCACTGCTTATGCTGATTTTCAGTTTTTTTCAGAATGCCATTTTAGCGCAGTTTGAAGGGGTTACGTTGTTCTGGTTGGGGGATAAGCGCAATCAGCTGTATGGGAAAATCAGAAAATGGGGCTCGGTGGGTTTTATTGTAGGCGTTTTTGGTATTGGTGCCTTACTTGAAATTGTCGCTATTTCCATGCTCCCGCTGATGTTGCTATGTATCGCATTTTTGGCTTTTCTTTGGTCTTTTAGCATTAAAGAACCCAGCACAGCCCCACAATCGCAACAACAATTAGAACCGTTATTGCCGATATTAAAACGTCCTGTAGTGGCTGCTTTTTTTGCTATTGAATTTGTTTTGTTATTTTCCCATGCGCCATTTTATAGTTTCTATAGTAATTACTTGCATCAAGCCGGTTTTTCGACGACTGAAATTGGTTTGTTATGGTCCGTCGGGGTGGTTGCAGAAATTATCATGTTTGCTTTTGCCCATATTTTCTTGACCCGGTTTTCGTGGCGCAGTCTAGTTAGTTGCTGTCTGGTCCTGACCGGTGCACGGTGGATTGTTGTGGGACTATTACCTCATCTCTTGGTGGCACAGTTTTTAGCCCAAAGCATTCATGCCTTTAGTTTTGGCCTGTTTCATATGATTGCCATGCGCATTATCTTTCAAAACTTTTCCGCAGGTCAGCAAGGCCGCGGTCAGGCCATGTACAGCACCATGTGGGGCTTAGGTGTCGCTTTAGGAAGTATTCTGGCTGGAAGATATTGGCAAGTCATCTCAGGAGAGATGGTTTTTGTTCTTGCTGGGCTTTCAACAGTTGTGGGTTTGCTATTTGTGCGCTGGCTACCGAAATATATTCAACATGGCTAAAAAATTTTAAAAAAAGTCAGTATTTTACATTTATGGCCAAGATTGCCGCTGTGTGGTCTTTATTATACAGCTGCATCAATACGAAAAATTCTTGTTTCAGTGTCGTGATAAAACTATTGATTCTTTCGGCTTGATAGACCAATTTTTTGTGCAAATTCAACCTGAAATTATATTGTTGTAATATGGTGATAAATACTGGTTTTTCATAAAAATATGCTAAGTTATAACAAAGGATTTTTAGCACTGAATTGATGTATGAAAAAAACATATTTTACAATTTTACTTACATTGTGCTCATCTGTTGCGATGGCAAATGACAATCAAGCTGTAGTCGCAACAGAAGAAAATGATCGAGCTGAAAATTCGAATACCATTCGTATTGTGACTCGTCCAGAAATTGTTGGCTTATGGGGGATGCAAGTTGCCAACAATAATAAATGCATTGAATATTATAATTTTAAATCGAATAACAATGTCATTATTAAAAGTGGCCAGGAGTGGTCATCTGGAATTTATGATTTTCAACCAGCTCAAGAGGAACGTTCCTTATTATCTGCACTGGTTTTACAAGTAAAGTATGACAATAATGAAAAGGATTGTTCAGGTCTGCAAGAAGACCAGACTGGTGAGATTTCCCAATATTTCGTGCAGTGGAAAAATGCATCAACAATAAATTTTTGTAGTAATGAAAAAGCTGAACAGTGTTTTGCCACCTTGCGCCGTGTTTTACCTTAATTATTGTTCATGATTTTATAAATATATCGTTATACAGATAAAAAAACCGCTCATAAAGAGCGGTTTTTTTATATCGGTTTACTTAAGACGCTTCTTGATAAGCTTCCAGCTTTTTCAATAAGTGTTTTTCCAGATAGTGAATATCCATCGCTTCTTTACAGAAGTTTTCATCTTCCAGAATCAAATCCCGATGTAAAGGAATGTTGGTTTTCACTCCGGTCAGGATGGTTTCTTCTAATGCCTGTTTCATGCGGGCAATAGTCGTGTCACGATCTTTACCATGGGCAATGAGTTTTGCAATCATTGAGTCATAATAAGGCGGAATGCTGTAACCTGGGTAAATATGCGAATCCATACGGATACCTGCACCACCTGGAGCATAATAATTTTCAATTTTGCCCGGAGATGGAAGGAATGTGGTTGGATCTTCCGCATTGATACGGCATTCAATAGCATGACCACGTACTTCCACTTGATCCTGTTGAATTTCAAGACCGAGTCCGCCAGCAATACGCAATTGTTGCTCAATGATATCGATACCCGTCACCATTTCGGTAACAGGGTGTTCAACCTGAACACGGGTATTCATTTCAATGAAGAAGAATTCACCATCTTCAAACAGGAACTCGAATGTACCGGCACCACGGTATTGCATAAGTTTACATGCATTCACGCAGGCTTCTAAAATTTCAGCGCGAGCTTCTTCCGGTAAGCCTGGAGCAGGTGCTTCTTCCAATACTTTTTGATGGCGACGCTGTAAAGAACAGTCACGATCATACAAGTGAATGGCATGACCATTACCATCTGCCAAAACCTGAACTTCGACGTGACGCGGTTTTTGCAGGAAACGTTCCATATAAACCGTGTCATCACCAAACCACATTTCAGCATCACGCTGTGCAGCCTGAACTGATTCAAGCAGGGTATCGACACGTTCAACAATACGCATACCACGACCCCCACCACCAGAAGCAGCTTTAACGATCAGCGGGAAACCAATTTCTTTGGCTTCTGCAAGGGCATTGTGAATAGTCACTGCATGGTCACAGCCTGGTACTGTTGGTACACCGGCTTTCTTCATGGCAATAATGGCAGAAACCTTGTTACCCATCAGACGGATGTGTTCCGGACGTGGACCAATAAAGATAAAGCCAGAATTTTCAACAATTTCTGCAAATTCGGCATTTTCAGATAAGAAACCATAACCTGGGTGAATGGCATCTGCACCGGTAATTTCAGCAGCAGTAATAATTGCCGGGATGTTTAAATAGCTTTCACTACTTGCACCCGGACCAATACATACCGCTTCATCACAAAAGCGTAAATGCATCAGGTCTTTATCGGCATCGGAATAAATACCTACGGTTTTAATTCCTAAAGTTCTGCAAGCTCGGGTGATGCGTAAAGCAATTTCACCCCGGTTTGCAATTAAAACTTTTTGCAACATTGTGAATCCCCGTGGTCTTAGGCGCGATAGCGGAACAATGGTTGACCGAATTGAATCACTTCGCCATTTTTCACCAGAATTTCTTCAATCACGCCACTTTGAGTTGCTTCAATGGGGTTCATGATTTTCATGGCTTCAATAATACCCAGTGTTTCACCTGCAGAAACGGTTTGGCCCACTTTTACGAATGGTGCTTCACCCGGGTTTGGTGCTGCATAGAACACACCAACCATAGGCGATGTTTCAACTGCACCGCGTGGTGTTTTTGCAGCAGGTGCTGCAGCTGCAGTAGCTACAGGCATTGCAGGAACAGCTGCTGCTACCACAGGATTGCGACGGGTGAGGGCGATGGATTGGTCACCCTCTTTAACTTCGATCGCTTGTAAGTCAGATTCAATCATCAGGTCGATGAGTTTCTTGATTTTACGGATATCCATGAGACAGTATTCCTAATTATGATTGCTTAGAAGGTTGAATTTTATCGATGGCGAATTCCAGTGCAGCGCTATAACCTTTTGCACCTAAACCACAAATCACGCCAACGGCTTTATCGGATAAATATGAATGATGTCGGAATGCTTCACGTGCGTGTACATTGGACAAGTGAACTTCAATAAACGGAATAGCAACACCAAGAAGCGCATCACGTACTGCAACCGAGGTATGGGTCAACGCTGCAGGATTGATAATGATGAATTGAATGCCTTCTTTTTGTGCCTGATGAATTCGGTCGACAATTGCACCTTCCCAATTGCTTTGAAAAGTATTCAGGGAAACAGATGCATTTTGAGCTTGAGCGATGAGCTTTTGATTTATATCGTCTAGGGTAAGGTGTCCATAAACTTCAGGTTCACGCATACCGAGTAAATTTAGATTCGGTCCATGAATAACCAAAATGGTTGAGCCCATTCAGCTTGCTCCAATTATAAGTTTGCAAATATACCTTGCAAGATGTCAGCAAAGTTTGCGTATTATGGCAAATAATCCCGTATTTCTATTATAATTTGTTTAAATTGATACGGAAGCTATGTGTCAAAACTGAGCTATATAATGAGAACTTTGCAGGTAATTGGCAATGTTAAAAAATGACATTTTTTATAATTATTACTCGTTCTTACATTGTAAGCTAAATTGACCAAAACAGTTCATTTATTTTGTGTAACAGTCACGGTAGAATCATGAATAGGTAGCAGTTCCTTCCAGCAGATGGTATCGAGTGAGGAGTGGTGCGGCTGTTTCATCTACCAGACCGAATTGGCAGAATGATAGACCACCTGTATATAATCCGATCCATAGCGTTCTTGCATTTTCAACAAGGTGTTCATTAAATTATCCCATTGTTGAATCAATGCTAAAGGTTGCCCTAAGCCATGAATATAGTGCTGCTTAACAGATAATGCACTAAAAATGACTTCCACATTTCCACTTTCAAATATTTATAATTTATTTAAATAAAACATTTATTTGCTTTAATGATATACCATTTAAAGCCAGCAAGTCATCGCTTGCATATTCAAGACTTAGCGCATAAGACAGCCTATTTTTATAGGGTGGGCCAGATATCTTTTCATAGCGTGAACATGGACACAGGCACACAGTTGCTGCTGCCAGTTTAAACGTTTATGGGCACGGATGACATGAAAAATCACTGCATATTTGATGATTGATTTTTTGGTCCATACTGTAGCGAAACTGCGTGATGAAAGAATACTTTTTGCTGGTGTTACAGGATCATTGAATGTAGTACATGATTGACCTTTTAATTCAGGAATTGTCCGTGCAATCATCACCGAGAATTGTTTTCCGAGATGATGTTTATTGGCAAAAGTTAAGTCATAGCAACTATAAAATTTATAGTCTTGAAACTGTTTGCCGTTTTTACGACCAATACCCAAATTTCGATGACCAGTGTTTCTACGAGCAGGCTTTCATAACTGCATAAGTCTAAATGTGGTAAATAGCACAGAGACTTATTTTAACAAAATAACTGGCCTGTTTGGCTTGGGTCTTAGTAATGCCACTCTTATGCAGCATAGTAAACTCAGTGATTGCTCAATGAGCTGGATTAAGACTCGACAATATTGTTCTAGATCAAAATATTTTGCATAACTGCTGTGCTGGTTAAAACAATCATCAATTTAAGGGGGAGTTGATGTTCTAAATCATCAGATGGAAATGCTGTTCCAGAATCCCCAAAAGCGCTTTGACATATCTGTGTATAAAGCGTAGTTACTGAAAGATACTTTGACTCCTAACAGGCCAAGTCTATTGTTCAATTTTATAAAAATATAAGTACATTATTGGAAAGTATATATAACCACAGGTTGGCCATTTAAATGAGGATTAAATCTCCGTTCACAGCTTACATAGCAGTTAAGATCAATTAAGGCAAAAAGTTGGTTAGCCATTTTTCTTATTTTGAAATTGTAACGTTTTCAAGGTGAGGAAAATAAAATCGTTTATAAATTTCAATTTTTAAAAATTCGAATAATCAAGAGATCATTCGATAAAGAGCTTGAGCAGCATGTAAGGTTCAGTGTAATTAGCGTTAATAGCGTAAAGATGAGATTCAGTGATAGACTAAAAATCAGTAAATTAATATTTTGATCATTACAATGAATTAAGTCGAAACAGTTTGCAGGTTGGTTACTCAGAAATATCCGCTAGATTAATAAGAGTCGTAATTACATACGGCATATCCCTAGCAATCAGGGCTAGTAATCAATCGAAAGGATGGATATGAAAATGGCTAATCAACAACAATCGAATCCGCAAAGCGAAAATCAAAAGCATCAACAGCAACAGCAGCAACAAGACAATCAACGTCAGCAAAACCAAGGCAATCAACGCCAACAGCAGCAAAAAAACCCTCAACAGCAAAAATAATCCTAAAACTTGCTTAGGATTGATTATAAGCCTCAAGTTTACTTGGGGCTTTTATCTATCTTATCTGCGTATGTTAAAAGTAAAATTTTGATCTGTGCCGGCTATATATCAACTCATTAAATTTATTAGCGCAATTTTTTTAAAATACAGGTCACTACACCCCAGATCATCAATTGTTCTTCACTGCGCAAATAAATATCCGGATATTCTGGATTTTCTGCTTTTAACCAGATTTTCACTTCTCTATTTTTCTGTTTTTCTATCATTAATCGCTTAAGGGTAAACTCATTATTAATTAAAGCCAAAACAATATCGCCATGTTCTGCGTTCAAGCTACGGTCAACTAAAATCTGGTCATCAATGTCTATACCAGCATTCTTCATTGACAACGAATTTACTCGTAATACAAAGGTACTGGAGACGTTGTGTACGAGATATTGATTTAAGTCGATAACGTCTTCCGTGTAATCCTGAGCCGGAGAGGGAAAATCTGTCCCGACTGATTCCAACGGATAAGGAATATCGAGTTGGGTCTGAATATGTATTGAATGCAGTTCAATCTTCTGACTACGGTCATCTGCGGGTTTGGGTTTTAACCAGGACTTAATTTCAGATACTTTAGACTCGGGTACGCGCATGACCACAGTTTTTTCCTGATACTGCGTTTTGCGGCCAGCATTTTTGCGTTTTCCGCCGTGACCATATTGAGGGCTTATTGTAGATTCTGTTATATCTTGTGGTTTCATTTATATCTTTTTTGATTTTGTAACATTTTCAAGCTTAGCAAAAAATACTGAAAATAAAAAGTTTAGCCATGTTAAATCGTTCTAAGTTAAACTGTGGCTATTCGGTTTTTATCTGCCAGAGAAGCGCAATGTCAAAAAAATCCCAACAACTTTCACCCTTAGAAGAGCTGATTGCTGAACAGAAGTTATTGTGTGAGGAGTTCGATTCTGCTTACGTCCAGGTGAGTGGTGATGATGTCGTAGCTATTGCGGTTGAGACTTTAAATAAGGAACCGATTGTCGGGATTCGTAAAAAGCCTGAAACGGATGAAAATATTAGCTGGTTTATTTACGGGGGCGAACTGGAAGAGGGTGAAGACTTTTTCCAGACCATGACAGTTCGAGAGTTACAGGATATTTTACCTGAAGTGCTGCCATACTTGGCTTTGGCTGAGGGTTTCCGCTTTATGATTGATCGTGAAGATTATGAAGATGTGTGGAAGGAAGACCAATAATGCATGAGCCACGGAATCTGTGGCTTTAATTAACTTCACTGCAAAGCGTTACATTTCTATGTTGGTGTATTTATAGACAATTATTGCGGCTATGTTAATATAATAAGCAAATACACCTTGTGTAAGGGGAGTTGCTCCATGACAGCTTATACCATTATGAAAGCAGGCAAATATGAGGATGATATGATTCCTAAACTTGCCATACATGCTTTCCATCACGCCTTTAACAAAGCATGTGCGGTAGCAACGGTCGTTTATGCAAAAGATCAGCAATTACTACAACACGAAGTCAATGGACAAGAAACCGTGATTGCAGACCTGCACCAAAGCTATATAAGTGTTAATCATTTTCCTAAAGTTTTAAAACGCAAGAGAAAACAAGAGGCAGCTGTATAATAGAATGCCTCAACCAAGAATAAGAATGTTTGCCGGTCCGAATGGATCTGGAAAGAGCACAGTCAAAGAATATTTATTGCCCCATTATATTGGGGCTTATTTAAATGCCGATGAATTGGAACAGAATCTTCGCTTGAGTCAACGGCTGGATTTAATGATCTATCATCCTGCCTTAAAAGCTCAATCCCTCATTGCTTTCCTTAAACAGAAAAAGCGTCCTCAATCCGGTCAGCTTTTGGCTTTACTCCAACATGAACCCACCATAATTGATGACTGGAATATCCAGTTTCAGCCATCAGAAATAGATTCTTATCTTTGCGCACGAATTATTGACTATATTCGCCTGGAATTTTTGCGCTTAAAAATCAGTTTTACTTTTGAAACGGTAATGTCACATATCTCTAAAGTTGAGTTTCTACAACAAGCACAGCTGCAGGGATTTAAAACCTATTTATACTATGTTTCTACGGTTGACCCGAGAATTAATATTGCCCGGGTTAAATACCGGGTGAGTGTAGGTGGACATCCTGTTCCGGAGCAAAAGATTGTGGAACGTTATTATCGCAGTATGGATTTACTCATGCAGGCGATTGATGCCAGTGATCGTAGCTATTTGTTTGATAATTCTTCTAATGGCGAAAAAGCCGCTTTTATTGCCGAGATTGAAGCGGCTGAAACATTGAAAATGAGCCCTGAGGTTCAACAGTTACCGTGGTGGTTTGCAGAAAAAGTATTTAAAGAATTTAGCGAATAATTCTTTATATCAAGATCTCTGGGATTAAAAACCCGGAAAAAATCAAACAAGATTTAACACCTGAATGGATATTATCTATCAATGTGCTGGATTATTATGCGCCGTCCAAAGCGACTATATTTATCAAAATAGCCTAAGCAAGAATAAATTTTTGCAGTTTATTTTCATACCAATCCTTCTGTGATTCTCCTAAAAGGGCAGTGCAGTTACTTAACTCAATTCCATTCAAAAGTGTTATACGTTGAATAATCAAATTCAGGTTTTTCTTTATCATGTTGTCACAATTATTGACCCGAAGATAGAAAAGAAGATCACGCTATACAAGAAATATTCTCCTGAATGAAACTACAACAAAAACAGATTTTGTTGAAATGCGTAACCGCCGTGATGCAACATTGTTTATGCCTAAACTGATTTTATCTGCTTAAAATTGCCTCTGAATTATTTTAAATAATTAAATCTAAAGTAAAAAAACAGGCTCAAAATAGGACATTGAGCCTAATTTTTTCATCTTAAGAACTTCCAGTTTTATGCTCTTTTGAACATCTCTTAAAACAGAACAATTCATTAAAAATTTGCCTATACCTACACAAATAGCCTAAGCAAAAAAATATTTTAGAAAATTAACAATTGATTAAATAGCTAATTTACTCAAAAATAATTTCATCTAAAAAGTAATGAAAGCACTCCATGATTTTAAATCACCAAATACATATTAATGAAACTGCTACAGCAAAAAATACGCTGGTATTTATTCATGGCCTCTTTGGCAGTTTAAGTAATCTAGGTATGCTGGCACGTGCATACTATGAATCTCATTCAGTCATTCAAATAGACATCCGTAATCATGGCCATTCAGCACATGCAACAGAAATGAATTATGCTGTCATGGCAGCAGATATTCTGGAAACATTAGATAGTTTAAATATTCAAAAATTTTCTGCTATTGGTCATTCCATGGGGGGAAAAATTGCCATGCAATTGGCAAATCAGGCAGGGCAGAGATTAGAACAATTGGTGGTTTTGGATATGGCACCATTTGCATACCGGGAAAGCCATCATAAGCAAATTTTTAAAGCTTTGTTTGCAGTCAAAAATGCACAGATTGAAAGTCGGCAGCAGGCGACCCAGATTATGCGTGAATATTTAAATGAAGAAGTGGTGATCCAGTTTTTAATGAAGTCTTTTAATAAAGGCCAATGGTTATTTAATGTCGATGCTTTATTTAATCATTACTCAGAAATTCTGGATTGGAAGATGATCCAGCCTTGGCAAAAAGAGGCACTGTTTATTCGTGGTGGTAAATCTGCCTATATCAGTAAGGATGAACATTTCAGTGCCATCAAACAGCAATTTCCGCATGCTAAAATTCAGGTTATTGATGATGCTGGACATTGGCTGCATGCTGAAAAAACGCAATCAGTTTTGGATGAAATGAATCGATATCTAAACTAAGTTTAGATATCAAATAGGTTCCCTGTTACTCAACAGCTTCATTGATAGAATCGGCCAACAGTTGACCTTCAGCCGTTAACTGTTCAGCCATTGCAGCAGTTTTTTTGAGTCTAGGCATACGATACTCACTATGACCATAATCTTGAATGGAGGTCCAACGGCCACCCCAAGTTAAACCGACCGATTCTGCAATGGTTCCATAAGCATTAAAGAAAGTGGATGGCAAGAAAGTAAAGGTGATTGGTCATACGGATAGCTCTGGTGATGCAAATAAAAACCTGATTCTAAGCCAACGGCGTGCAGCAGCAGTTAAAAACTATTTAATTGGGAAAAATATTGCAGCTGAAAATTTAACCGCAGAAGGTTTTGGTTCAAATCAATGTTGCTGACAATATCACTGCAGAGGGACGTCGGAAAAACCGTCGTATTGAGTTTAATGTTCAATAGATGTTTCCCATAAGTCCTTTTTATTTCTCTCTAAGCTTGGTTTTAAGCAGTGTTTTAAAATCAAGCATATGAGAAAAATAAAGAGGGTGTCAAAAATGATGAAAGACGTTTAATAAATGATTGTATTTAATATTCTATGGAATAAGGAAATAGGTCATTTCCTTATATATTTTTATGCTCAAGTATCCTGAATTCTACGCCAGGGTTTTGCCTGTTCAATTTCATAGGCCAATTCAATTAACGTTTTTTCATCACCAATATTGGCAGAAAGTTGCATGCTAATCGGTAAGCCATCCACTTGCGTTTGTCCCATTGGGATCGACATGCCAGGAGCACCCACCACATTTTGAATTGGAGTAAAAGTAACGTAATTTTGAATCCGATCAAATAATTGATCAAAGGGAAGTTGCGGCGACAGGTAACCAATTTGTGGCGTCGTATGCGCTAATACGGGAGAAAGCAGAACGTCATACTGGCTAAAAATGTCTTGATACTGTTGTTGCATTCTTTTTAAACGATACAAAAATAGCGGCGTTTTGTAAAAATTCTTCTTATAGAGTCCGGCAAGTCCTACCGTTAAATTATCCAGCTGTTTGACATTAAACCCAGCCCCAAACGCCTTTTTGCCAAAAGTTTGCAGCATAAAGGATAAAAAGCCCCAATATTCACTAAAATCGTCAACAAAGTTAATCGAGATAGGCAACTGAAACTCTTCAACATGATGACCCAAATCTGCAAGTAATTTCGCAGTCTGGTTGAGGGTGGATGATGTTTCCTGATCAATTTGGCCTGTGATGGATTGAGTAACCAGACCAATGCGTAAACGGCGCTGGATCGGCTGTTCGATTAGACCAATTTTAGGCAGTTTTTTATTATAAAATCTTTGCTCCATACCGGCATAAAAATAAGCCGTATCACGGACACTACGGGTAACTACACCTTCACTAATGATATTGATGGGTAAAGAACGTGCTGCATCACTATCAAAAGTACGACCGCGACTGGGTTTAAGACCAATCAAACCACAACAGGCAGCGGGGATGCGAATTGAACCGCCACCATCATTAGCATGCGCAATAGGCACTACACCTGAGGCCACCATTGCAGCAGAACCACCGGAAGATGCACCGCAAGAATAGTCCGTATGCCATGGATTGAAAGTCGCACTGCCATCTTTAAACTCTGTGGTGGCATTTAAACCAAATTCTGGCATGGTCGTTTTGCCTAAAACGACAAATCCCTGGTCTAAAAATTGTTGACTGATCTTGGGGTTAATTAATACAGTCTTGCCATTTACTGCTTTAGAACCATGACTGGTTGTAAGGCCCTGATAATCGGTATTGTCTTTAAAAAAGAAGGGCACACCTGCAAAAATTCCTGTTTGTTTGAAACGTGGTTTTGCTAAAGCACGCTCAAAACATTCAAGCTGAATTGCATTGAGATGTGGATTGACGCGTTGTGCACGTGCAATTGCCGCTGCAGTGACTTCCTGTACAGAAGCCTGTTTATCGCGAATTAATTGTGCGATACCCACGGCATCTAGATCGCTCATTACATCATTATCAAATGCATGAATACGTTTAGAATTTTGTGATTCCATATCATTATAGCCCCATATTTCCCAATATTTTTGTTTTTCATTTGGTCTGATTTTAATCAGCATAAGCGCAGACTACTGATCAGTGAATCATTTTACAGCATAATGACAATATTCGCTGTCAATTTAAACTAATCATCGACGATAACGCTTTGCAGCGTAGAAATAACCTTGTCCAATGAATGTTGAATTGAATCAGACCATGCAAATGAACAATTAATTCTTAAGTAATGCTGTTTTTGTGCGGTGATGTTAAAAAGTTGACCAGGTGCAATGCCAATTTTCTGCTGGATGAGGGCTTCATAAATGTACATGCTATCTACATTTTTAGGCAGTTTAAGCCATAAAAAATAACCACTTGGATGATATTCAACTTTACATCTGGCTGGTAAATTCAACTCTAAATATCTATAAAATAACAATTTATTATGCTGTAAATTTTTACGTAAATTGCGTAGATGTTTTTCATAATGAAAATTGGATAAAAATTCCACTAAAGCACTTTGCAGTAAGGAATTGACTGAAATCGTACTCATTAATTGCAGATGCTGAATATGCTGTGAGTATTTCCCGGCATGTACCCAACCCACCCGAAACGTCGCCCCCAGGGTTTTCGAAAAAGAAGAGCAGTGCAGGACTAAATTATTTTGATCATAATAAGTCATGGGTAACGGCTTTTTATGGCCAAAATACATTTCCTCATACACATCATCTTCAATCATATGAACTTGATATTGATGTAATAATTTTGAAATTTGAAACTTTATATCATCTAAAACGGTAAAACCTACCGGATTATGGCTATTTAGCATGAACCAGCAGAGTTTGACCGGATAGGTTTTTAAGATATGTTCAAAAGCTTCCAGGTCAAATCCATGTTTAGGATGTTCAGGAATGGTGACCACTTTTAGGCCTAAGCGTTCAGCTGCTTGCCAGGCACCATAAAAAATATTTTGCTGCAGGATAATATAGTCACCAGGTTTGGCAATCGCTTGTAAGGCCAGGTTTAGTGCATCCAAAGCACCCGATGTAATGACAATGTCATCAGGATCAGTGGGTATGCCTTGCATACAATAGCGTTGGGCAATCAGTTTGCGTAATGAAAAATTTCCTGGGGGCAAACTATCAATAGCATCATAACTTTTTTTATTACGCGCGATTTGTCCCATAATTTGCGTTAGTTTTTTGGAATAGACCAAATCACTGTCCGGAAACGCCGAACCAAATGGAACGATGTGTTCGCCTTGAATGGATTTCAGATATTTAAAAATTAATGAGTTGATTTCAATATTGGAATTGAGAGAAACAATTAAAGGAGCATTATGTTCATGGTCTGCATATGTATTTGCAATGTAGTAGCCAGATTTTTCTTTCGCATAAATTAAACCTCTAGATTCAAGCTCTTGATAAGCATTCATCACTGTAATCAGGCTAAAACCGGAAAGCTGCACTTGTTCACGTAAAGAAGGGAGTTTTTCATGGGCTTTAAGTGTGCCACTTTCAATCAATTGTCTTAATTGATGAGCAAGCTGTTCTGACTTATACATGTTGAAGTGTTAGTTATAGAAAGTGACTGTGTATAAATATAGCGCTATTTAATCAATATTAAAGTATTTTTATAACAGATTTGTTTGAAAATACTGATCTGTTATAAATTTTATGTCTGATGTTGTATCTATCAAATTTGAAAATATTTGCAATACTAGCCAACACTTAAATGCAAACGCATGATGAAAATATATGTACAGATGTGGAAATGGAGTTACAAATGTTTGAAATATCGCAACTAAATTTGATCCATCAGTTGCTGTCAGGATATGAAGTTTCTCCGCAGATTGAAGGGTTAATTAAGCAAAAATATTTAAATGTCGAAGCTACGCTACTCAGAGCAAAAATGCTCAGACAAATAGAAGCAGCAGGGCATATTGCTATTCTGCAAGACCCCATTACAGAGCATGTTGAAGATTTGGCTTATTTATTTTCACCCTTTATATTGGCAAATTTGAATCAAAAGGTTGTTTATTACACAGTCAAGAATGAGCAAAGTTTAAGCATTTTGTCACGTTATTATCAGGCCAACCAAAGTAACATTAGTTTTAATTTTGATGAATTATTGGATAGTTTGGGACTATCTATACAATTAAATGATGATAAAATGAGCCCGAAAGATTCATTTTATTTAAATTTAATCAATGCTTTATGTAATTCAAAAGTATCAAGAATAATTTGTATTACGCGTTTAGATATCAATCTGGAGCTGATTAATCCAATCGCTCATTTTCTGCATGTACAGATTCAAATCATCACACTGGAAAATCAAACTGAATACATAGATATAGATAAAATCAATATGTTACAGCTATTATTTAAGAACAAAAATGATGAATATATACAACTTTGTACAAAGCTTTCTAAAATTAATGCCAAATTGCTGAAAATGTTAGATTTATATAGCTTTGATCAAGCACAATTACTGGTAGATGATATGTTTTATTCAGAACATATTTTTGAAAAACTTTCGGTTTATGGTGAATATATGCAAACTAAAATTCAATATCATTGAACTAAAAAGCAGCATGTTTTATTAAGTATGCTGCTTGACCATAGCTTTAGTTATGTATTAGTTATGTAGAAATTAGGGAAGATATGAGTTATCTGCGCCAACCACAAATGCGACCCCAATACAGAACAATAAAGCGTAAATTCCAAACCAAATAATGGCTCGCTTGAAAGCCTTATCTGAAATTTCACTGTCAGCGTATTTTTGCTGCTTTTTTGGCTCTTGATTGTTCATCAGGCTATCTCAATTTATCTATCTGTTAGATTGATTATTGACGATGTAACAGCGTATCTATAGATACAAAAAAGTGAAATATTTATATAACAGTTATAGATACCTGGATATCAAACTGTCTGCTTCGATAATCGTAAAGGTGCGTATTCTAAAAGCGGACATTTCTACTTTGGGCTTACAAGACTAATTCGTATAATGTATATTATGTTAAATAAGATATCCAAGATTGCGCCCTACATAACTCAGCCGTTGGCGCAACTTCACTGGAGAGATTCACAACAATATTAATCTCTCCAGTGAAGCATCTTAATGAACATAATATACGTTATGCCGAAATCCGTGAGCCAAACGTATCCTGGCATAAACATATTCTTTTATCCTGGTGGAGATATATAAAAACACCCTATTTGATTCAAATTTAGTCAATCGTAACCCGCATGTTATAAGACGCTATAATCTTCCAATCGTATGATCTAACTTAATAAAAAGTACCTTTAATTGGTCAATCTCTCGAGATAAATCATCATTAGATAACTGCATGTTTTCTAAATGTTTTTCTAAACATTCAAGAATAAAAATATAATCATCTTTAAGTAAAACACCCTTATTTCGATTATAGCTAACTGTTCTATATAAATGTCTATTAATCATATTAATCAGTTCGGGCGGAACACGCCCTCTGCTATTCCCTATTAGATTCATTCTCCCGGATTTTGTAATCAAAGGGAAAAGGCGCAAAATTTAAACACCAATTCGGCACTCGTAGACACTCGTTAAAAAATATTTAAAAAGTTTTGTAACAGAGAAAAACCTTTAAAATCAGCATAAAAATCATGTTTTTTAAAAGTCAACCCCCTCTAAAACGCTCTAATTTGCGTTTTAAGCGATGTTAGCCAAGAGTGATACAAACACCCCAACGACACCGCTAAAATTGAAATTTGACATACAGAAAAATTTATGATTTTTTTTACAAAGAAGAAGTTTCAGGATTCAATTGTGGTTGTTCGGGAGCACTCCGCTCCCTCTGTTGCTGTTGTGATGAAGCAAAATAATTAAAAGGACGATAACCATCCAACCATTTTTGACAATCAGAAGCAGACACAGAAGGCATGTAGTTACCCTGCTGATCTATAGCCATTAAACGACCATTTTTCATTTTTATGACACCCGACATCTTTGGAAAATCAGTAGGCTGTACTTGTGGTTGATATTCAAAATCATAAGGCTTGTTGGGATTGTAAGAAACGGTTTGAACAACTTGACCGGTAGAAGTAACAGAAGAACCGTTTTTAGATAAATCATTAAACCATTTAACGCATTCAGGCTTATCTAAATTAACTGCCTTTCGACATTCTTGTGATAGATCCAAAGGAACATTAGAAGCTTGAGTGGATGTGGAAGTTTGTTTATTAACGTCCAAAGGCTTATTGGAAGTTTCTTTTTTCACTTCCTCTGTTTTTTCTTTAGAGCCAAAGATTGTACCCAAGAAATTATTACCACCGCCAAAGAGCATATTACCAACCATAAATAATCCGAGTAATGGAATAATAAGGATTGCGAATAATTTAAGAGGTACACGCAGCTTAACTGTGTTGGCTGTTGCAGACTCGTAGTATTGATACAGTCGTTTAGGATAGTTAAATCGAAAATCACGTTCAGCAGTAAGCTTGTTCCCCAAGCTATTAGGCTTATCTCGACAGTTTGCCCAAACGTAAACGGTGGCAGAAGGCGCACCCCACCCACGATGCAAGTGATAATGTAGCCCAACAACAGCCCTATAATTGGTATGCACAAGTGAAGGAAATTGAGTAATTCCATAAATATCAAATGCTCTGTGACGGTGAATAGTTAATTGTTTGACAATATTTTCTTTGTCTTGTTTGTTATCGGTTGAATATTCATAAATGAGCTGAATTTCATCATAGAAAATAATTGAACCATCAGGACATTTGCGCCAATCAATTTCGATAGGTCGAACATTAGGAACTTTTAAACCGTCAATATTGGCATAGATATGACGAACGTCTTTAAGAGTTTTAAGATCAAGATCAAGATCATTTTTAATAATCTTGCAAATACCGTTATAGAACTGAATATCTAAAAATATGTTTTCAGTACGTAATTGATCGTTGAGATAATCAAAATGATCAGGGTCAAATAAAACGGTTTCCTGTTCCTTAGTCTTTTTACTAAAGTAAGTGTACGAAGCAAAATAGTCAGCAAGATTATGTTTCTCAATTAATTCTTTATTATGTTTAAGCGCAGCAGCGTTATAAATCAAAGCACGTTCATTTGCATCTTCATATTTAACAATGAGTGAAACGGCATAAAGGGTCTTTCCTGCACCAGGTGTACCAGTAATCAAATGCAACATTATTTATTCTCCTTTTGCGACCCTAGACACCGCACCGCACCCGCGCGAGCCGACGGGATGACGGATGCGGATGTCTTTTGGTCGCTATGCTTTTTTCAACATCAGCTTTTGCGAATTTAGGGTTAAACGAGTGACGATAGCGCCAAGAATTAAAGACATTGCAATGTCAAAACCTGCTAAATGAGCAAGTCCAAGAACATCGGCAGAAACAGAGCCAACAGAATTTTTTAAGACATTAACGGCAGAAGAAAAGGCAGTAAGAAAAATAGCATTACTACCCAACATTAGACCTGCACCAGTAAGAACGTTTTTTAATGTGCCTTTCTGTAATGATGTGAGTAAATCGGAAAGCTTAGACCACATTTTTAATCATCCTCCGTTCTAATACCTGCAACAATTAAGGCAGCACTAAAGGCAGAAATAGAAATAACAACAGGCTTAATAAATTCTGCAATCTGACAAACAGGGTCAAAAGAAAACTCAATAGTTTTATTTAGACCCATAAAATTTATGTCACTGGAGAGAGGAGCAGGACAAGAACCACCAAAAGAAATATCAGTATCAACTTCAATATCTTGTTCAAGATCAAGAATTTCTAATTCTGTATCAGTATTTTCTTCAGGTTGATCATAGTATTCTTCTTTTACTTTTGCCCAAGCTTCGGATATTGAAGTTGCCCATTCTTCGGCTTTTGTTTTTCCAGTTTCCCACCAGTTAGTAAGTGTTTGAGGAAATGAAATTACAGTTTGGGCAGCTTCACAAATAGTAGGCGCCCAATCACAGAAGATAGGAAATGTTATAGAGAGATCAGTAGCTTCGGGATTTGCTTCATTTGGCTTTGCTTCTCCTTGAGCTTCATTGGCTTTTTCAGCTTCAGCAGCATCGGCAGGTTTTGTAGTGGCATTGGCTTCTGCCTGTGAAGCGATAGGACGTGCTTTAGCATCATCTTTTTCAGCTTCGGCAACAATGTCAGCAGCAGCAGCAGTAGTAGCAGCTTGAGCAGATGAATCACCGCTTTCAGCATTAGAAATAACTTGCTGAGCTACAGTAGGCAAAGGTAAATATTTTTCTTCACGTTCAGAAGGTTTAGTAGCTTGATAAGATAAAGACCATTGATCATTTGTGCCGTTTGGTCTGGTGCATAGTGCGTATTTTCTTGAATGGTCATATCCGCGGTATGTTTGACCTTTTTCAGAACATTTAGCTTGAGCAGCAGCAGTACCCGAAGTGTAAATATAATTAACACCATCAATAGCCCAAAGACCAGTTGGTTCTTGAGGGGGATAATAAATAACACGGTTATTTTCAGGATCAAGAACCCAATCAACAGCACCAAGCAATTGTTCAACAGCAACTGATAAAGCATAACCAGCAGCACCACGTGCAAGAACTTTTGCTACTTGTGAAGCCGTTGGTGTAATTTTTACTGATGATTCTTTTATATATTTTTTTCCATTAATGACAACATTTTTTGTAGCGTCATAAACAGTTGATGCACCTTGAGCAACAGCACCACCCAAAGTCCAACCGCCAACATTAGCAGCAAATGTAGGACGTATAATTAATGCTGTGACAAGAAAAAAAACTATAACTTGCTTGCTAAAAGATGTAATGCGACCCATGTGACCACCAACGGAATCCAGTATAAGATTGATGCTTGCTCTTCCATATATCCCCCAATAAAAACGCCCCCAAGCGGAGGCGTTAATACCAATTACTTGGCTGTACGTTTGAAGTAAGACCAAGCAATGCCAATACCGATCAAGACAACAAGAGTACCGATGATGCCGACAACGGCAGTTTGTACACCCGATAATTCTTCTGTTGCACCCGTAAAGTCCAAAGAAGCAGCAGCATTAGCACCTGATGTAAGCATCAAAGCAGAACCAGTAACAGCACCTACAAATGCAGCATCTTTAACACGTTGAGCGAGAGTAGGTTTTTTTTGCAATAAAATTGCATTGTTTGGATTATTTGACATTTTCATGCCCTCTTAGAAAAGTTATTGAAAAGTGCAAAAGCGATGATTAAAGCGTATATCCCAATAATGGGTGTCCCCAACATAACCATTTGCGCTTTTGTTATTGCCAGTTGATCAAGCAAGCTAACTTGCTCAATCCATGAAACACACGTTTGCAAGCCACTGGCATCAGGTAAAGACAATTGACTGCAAACGTATGACATCTTTTAAATCCTTAATTTGCAGCTTTTGGCTGAACCTTTTCAGGCACCAAATCAACAAGAATTGTTTTTGAATCACGGCCATTGTTTACAACTTGCAAAGTTGCTTTAGCTTTAAATGGCGGTTCTAATTTTTCGATAAGGTCATAATTCGAAGAAAGCCCCCAAGTGTATTCGGTACTAACAATGCCCTTAGATCGCTCGCCAGCGAGCATGCCAGTTTCGATATAAACCTTGGTTGAATCGTAAGGCTTACCGTTCATTTCACCTTTTGAAGCTTTAAAAGCGGTAACTACAACATCAGATTGCATTAGCATGAGTAAATTCCTTATATGCGGAGTTATTGACACCAGCCACGCCTACAAATAAAGGCATTTCATCGAGAGAACTTGTTGGTTTACACGCATCAAGCGAAGACTGTATTGGCTGTTTTAAACGGATTGACTGCATCACAGCAGCATGAGAAAACTTGAGACGCTTTGGCACTTCATCTTTAGGAGATGAAAGCATTGCAATTAATTGATCAGACTCAATAATTTTGGAGTATTGACGGATATATTTGCCGAATTGTTCACGAACAATTTCGATTGAACGATCCCAATTGATTTGAGAGGTTTTTTTAACAACTTGAGTTTTTTCAGGTGTTACAAAATCTTTTTCTAATTGCTTGGCAAGCCATTCAAAGCAAGGATAAGCACCTAAAAAATACTGTGAAGGAGACAGCAGAATATCAAGCGGGATATAACGATCCTTAGATTTAAACTCGACTTCCGCCCGTGTCCAAGGACTTAGAGGACTGCCCTCTTTTTTACCCCGTTCATAGAATCGGCAATATTTTCCACTGGTACGATCACCAACACAGAACGAACGACCTTTACCACTTGGACGCTTCCAAGCCCCGAACTTTTCAACTTTTGGAGCACGACCACCACACCAGAAGCCATACAGATCATCCCAATGGTCAGCAACATCTACAGAGATATACTTTCCTTCAAAGTCATCATAAGCCAAATCGCAACGGGTAATTTTTGGATTAACACAGCCCTTAACTATTTCAATGCCTGTTAAAGAATCAAAGAAACGCTCATAAGAAGTAAGCCATTTATATAAACGGAGCTGCCAGCCTTTACGAGCCAAAGCACAGCCCGAACCGTTGATTTGTACAGATATTTTCTTAGAGCTATGGCCATAAAGCACCATGCCGAGCATATCTTGAAGTTCATAGGCAAACTTGTAGTTGTGCATGCCCTTTTCACGTTTCTTTTCTAAGCCAAAGCCAAAAATCTCGTGAAGATGATGATCTAAGAAGGTTTCAATACCGTAGGTTAATGAAGATTCGGCATTATCAGGATCAATAGAAAAGTATTCTTTGCCCAGGGTAGATTGGCAAAAACTGAAAGTTAACCAGTCATGAGAAGCAATGCCATATTCATCACATGGAACTGAATGCAGAATTGGCACATTGCCCTTTTCAGTTAGAACCATTTTTACGTTGTCGAGCTTCCGAGGGAAGGTGAACTCATCACATTTCAGGCGAGGATCAACTGCCGTAACCCCCATATTATAAACATAGGTATCTACACAATTTCCGAGCTTTGCGTTAAATTGAAGAGCATGCTCTTCAATTTCACATCTCTGGTCTGGATCAGCGTCTTGTCAAACGCTATAACAGC